>CAXTNC010000029.1:0-22905 GCA_964245495.1 uncultured Acetobacteraceae bacterium | reverse complement strand
GATCGGGCGGTTGGCGGGGGTGTTTCGGGGGTTGGAGTTGCCGCTGAGATAGGACGATTTGGCCTATCCAGTGATGCACGATTCATCAAAATCAGCGTTTTTCCTGAACCGCCCGCACGATGCCGACTATGGCCTGCGTCAGTTCGTCCTGGCGAACATCAGCGGCCCCAAGCTCCGACTTCACTTTGGCGGCGACCCTGGCGATGTCTTTGCGAATGTCTGCCTCGTCGGCTTCTCCCGCGAAGGGGCGAAGAAAGTCCAACCAAGCCCAGAGCGGGATGCCTGAGAGGGTTTCTCGCATCAGCTCCGCCATGTATTCATCCATTATGCCAAGCCGAGGCACCCTTCCGAAGTTGTTTGAGCCATCGCTCTCGGGAATGTCGATGATTTTGTCGGATTTTTGCGCTGGATAGGGTTTGGCGTCCGACGGACTGCTGATGCCGGTCTTCGCCGTCTTGGCCCCACGCTTATGCTGCCACCACCAATTGCGGTATTGGGCGACATAGAGAGCGCTTTCAACGTATGGAGTGAACAGCCTAGGTGTTCCGCTCACCGCATTTCCCAATGCCCAGGGAACGATGACGAGCAAATCTTGGGGCGCGCACGCAGACGGAGTGACTTTATATCGACCGCTTGGCTCTCCCTCCTTGGAAAGAACGTACCAACCTTTCAGCTCGATTCCCAACAACGGCGCGGAACTGTCGCCGCGAATCATGTTTCGCAGCGTCACATCAGGAAATCTCTGCGGAGAACGAACTGGTGAGTGGGATATTTGTCCGTGGGGTCCCAGGCGCTCCTCAGCCCATTTAGCGCCGCCACAACCTGCTCCTCTATGCTTGCGCCCAAACTGGTGTTGAAAGCATGCAGGTCGGTCGCAAGAACGCCTTGTATGCTTAGGGTGGACTGGAAGCGGGAAGGGAGGGCGAACAATGTTTCCCTGACCCCCTGCAACAGGCTGAGATCGACCTGGTCGGCGGTCGGCTGGGCCTTCTCCGGCGGCGGAACCTTGTCCGGCGCAGGATCAGCCGGGCTGCTTTGGCTGTCCGACATGCAATCCGGCTTCCTTGCATTTGAGTTGACCCGAGCTGCGACGCGACGACAAGGGAAAGTCCCTCATTAAAAGGTTTGAGGTTTAGGATGGCCTCAAACGATTCGCGTGGATGGCATGGTAGAACGGGCAAAGGCGCAAATGGCAACCAGAGAGGAAATCGCACGGTTCGGGCCTGCCACCCTCCACCATGCCGATGCGCTGGCTTGCTACTCCAGTTGGCGTTCACCGACATTGATTATGTCGGACGGCGCCTATGGACTAGGCTTGTTCCCCGGCGAACCGAGCGGCACAACGGGCCTTGCCGAATGGTATGCGCCCCATGTTGCGGCATGGTCGAAGTGCAGCGAGCCGGGCACGACGCTTTGGTTCTGGAACCGGGAAATCGCCTGGGCGTGCGTGCATCCCGTTCTCGAACTGCACGGCTGGCAGTATGAGGAACTCGCCGTGTGGGACAAGGGCATTGCCCACGTGGCAGGCAACGTGAACTCGAAGACCATCCGGGGCCTGCCCGTCGTGACTGAGATTGCTGCCCGCTACACCCGCAAGGCCACTCTCTTCACAGCCGATGGTCGCCAACTCGGCTTGAAGGAATGGCTCCGCTCGGAATGGTTGCGAAGCGGACTGCCGATGTATCAGTCCAATGCAGCTTGCCGCGTCAAGAACGCAGCAACGCGAAAGTACCTGACCGAGTGCCATCTCTGGTATTTCCCGCCAGGCGATGCGGTGGTGGCGATGGCAGCGTGGTGCGAGGCGCATGGAGAGCCGAACAGGGGTCGGCCCTATTTCTCGATTGACGGAGCAAGCCCTCCATCGGCTGAAGCCTGGGATGCGCTGCGGTCGAAGTGGAACCACACTCACGGCGTGACGAACGTCTGGCAGGAGCCTGCCGTGCACGGTCCCGAGCGGGTCCGCGTTCCCAATGGGGGCGGCTTCCTGCACGCCAACCAGAAACCTCTTGCCCTCATGGAGCGGATGATCCTGGCAGCTACGGATCGCGGCGATGCCGTGTGGGAACCGTTCGGCGGCCTGTGCTCAGCTTCCGTCGCGGCAGTTCGGAATGGCCGGATTGCCCAAGCCGCAGAGTTGCATTCGGCTTTCTACAATGCAGCGCGCGAACGACTGGAACAGGAAACAAGCCAGATGTTGCTGAAAGCCGCTTGATGCTTGGAATATCCTGACATCAGGTCATTGGAGCAGGGAAAAGATGCCTCAGAAACTCTGCCCCGCATCCACCACCCAAGTCTGGCTCGTGCACATCCGGCTGTCCTCCGCCGCCAGCCACAGCGCCATGCGCGCCACGTCCGGCGGGTAGATCTTCTCCTTCAGGCACTGCGACAGCATCAGCTCGCGCTCCGCCTCCGGCGTCAGCCAGCGCTCCACCTGGCGCTGCGTCATGATCCAGCCGGGGATGATGCAGTTGGCGCGGATGCGGTCCGGGCCGAGGTCGCGCGCCAGCCCGCGGGTCAGGCCCTCGATCGCCGCCTTCGCCGCCGTGTAGGCGGGCATGCCGCCCTGGCCGATGCGCCAGCTGACGGACCCCATGTTGATGATCGAGCCGCCGCCGGCCGCGCGCATCATCGGCAGCACCGCTTGGGCTGCGAAGAACTGGTGGCGCAGGTTGACCTGCATCCGGTCTTCCCAGAACGCCACCGTCACGTCCTCGATGCGGTGGCGCTCGTCATGGGCGGCGTTGTTCAGCAGCACCGTCACCGGGCCGAGCCGCTCGCCCGCCTCCGCCACCGCGCGCTGCAAGGCAGGGATGTCGCGCAGGTCCACCGGCAGGAACAGCGGCGGCGGCGCGCCCTCGGCGGCCAGGCTGCCGGCCAGGGCGCGCCCGGCCTGCTCCGCCACGTCCACGAACGCCACCCGGGCGCCCTGCCGCGCGAAGTGCTCCACCAGGGACGCGCCGATGCCGGTGGCGCCGCCGGAGATGAACACGACCCGGCCTTGCAGGCTGGGGTAGCTCGCGAACTCGCTCATGCCGCTGTCTCCACCGTCCGTCCTGACCGGGCCGGAGCCAGCTTGCCCGCTCGCGCCGTCCGGTGCCAGCCCGGCGCGGCGGGCTAGTACTTCAGGAACGGCAAGCCCTGCTGCAACGACCCGCGCGAGGGCAGGTCCAGCGTGCTGAACCCGCCGCCCAGCGCCTGCACCAGCGCCACGCTCGCCACCAGGCGCTGCTCCTGCACCGAAAGGTCGGTCTCCTGGTCGGTCAGCAGCGCCGTCTGCTGGGTGATGACGGCGGTGTACACGGCGGTGCCGGCGCGGTACGTGTTGAGCGCCACCGCCACCGAGCGCTGCGCCGACTTCACCGCCGTTTCGGTCGCGGCCTTCTGCTGCTCCAGGATGCGCAGCGCCGCCAGCTCGTCCTCCACCTGCTGGAACGCGGTCAGCACGGTTTGGCGGTAGCTGGCCACGCTCGCGTCGTAGGCGGCGCGGGCCGCCGCCACCTCCGAGTTGCGCAGGCCGCCCTCGAACAGCGTCTCGGTGGCGTTGGCGCCCAGCGACCACACCCGGTTGGCCGCCTGGATCAGCGAGCCGAGCGGGTTGCCGGAGTAGCCGTACAGCGCCGACAGGCTGACGTCGGGGTAGAACGCCGCGACCTGCACGCCGATCAGCGCGTTCTGCTCCGCCATGAGACGCTCCGCCGCGGCGATGTCGGGGCGGCGCTGCAGCAGCACGGACGGCACCACGCCGGGCGCCACCGGCACGTCCGCGGGCTGCTGGCCCGGCGGGATGCTCAGCTCGGCAGGCGCAGCGCCCGTCAGCACGGCGATGGCGTGCTCGTACTGCGCCCGCAGCAGGCCCACGTTCACCTGCAGCGCCTTCGTGCTGTCCAGCTGGGTCTGCGCCGCCGCCACGTCGGCCGAGCTGACCGTGCCGGCATCGTACTCGTTCTGGGTGATGCGCAGCGCGTCGGCGTAGGCCTTCACCGTGTCGGTCAGCAGCTGGTCCAGCGCGTCCTGGCTGCGCAGCTCGAAGTAGTCGGTGGCCAGCAGCGCCTGGGCGGAGAGCGTGGCGTTGGCCAGGTCGGCCGCGCTGACCTGCGCCGCCGCCACGTCGCTCTCGACCTGGCGGCGGATGCGGCCCCACACGTCCAGGTCCCAGTTGGCCGTGCCTTCCAAGGTGTAGAGCGTGGTCGCCCGGCCGGCGCTGCTGCCCGTGCTGGTCACGCCGCCCGTCGTGCCCGTGGTCGTGCCCGTGGTCTGGCCGGTGCTGGTCAGCGTGTTGGTGGCGGCGCCGCCCAGCGCCGTACCCGTGGTGCCGCCCAGCCCGGTGTTGGCGAGTCCCGCGGTGCCGAAGCTGCGCAGCGAGCGGGTGACGCTGGCCGATCCGTTGAGCGTCGGGAACAGGGCGGAGCGGGCGATGTCCACCGTCGCCTTGGCCTCGCGGAACTGCGCCTCGAACACCTTCACGTTCTGGTTGCTGACCGCGACCTGCCGTTCCAGCTGGTCCAGCAGCGGGTCGTGGTAGATCGTCCACCACGCCCCCTTGGCGGCGGCGTCCTCCGGCTGCGCCACGGTCCAGCCGGGCGGGGCCTCCTTGAACGGCAGCCCGGCGCCCACCGCCAGCGGGCGGTGGTAGTCGGGGCCGACCATGCAGCCGGCCAAGGCGAGCAGGGCAGTCAGGCCCGGCGACGCGCGCAGGCGCAGCCTCATTCAGCGGCGCCCAGCGCCGGGGCGGGGCGGCGGAAGCGCAAGCGGTCGAGCAGCAGGTAGACCGCCGGCGTGGTGTAGAGCGTCAGCACCTGGCTGAGCAGCAGCCCGCCCACGATGGAGATGCCGAGCGGGCGGCGCAGCTCGGCACCGTTGCCGTAGGCCAGCGCGAGCGGCAGCGCGCCCAGCAGCGCCGCGGCGGTGGTCATCATGATGGGGCGGAAGCGCATCAGGCAGGCCTGGAAGATCGCGTCCCGGCTGGACATGCCGTCCTGCCGCTCGGCATGGAGCGCGAAGTCGATCATCAGGATGGCGTTCTTCTTGACGATGCCGATCAGCAGGATGACGCCGATCACGGCGATGAGGGAGAACTCGGTGCGGAGCAGCATCAGCGCCACCACCGCGCCGACGCTGGCGGACGGAATGGTGGACAGGATGGTGACCGGATGGACGAAGCTCTCGTACAGGATGCCCAGCACGATGTACACGGCCAGCAGCGCGCCCGCGATCAGGATGCGCTCGCTGTTCAGCGATTGCTGGAACACCTGCGCGGTGCCGGCGAAGCCGCCTGTCAGGCTTGCGGGCATGTGCAGGTCCGCCGCCGCCTTGGCGATGGCGGCCTGCGCATCCGACAAGGAGCGGCCCGGCGCAAGGTTGAACGAGATGGTGGCCGCCACGAACTGGCTCTGGTGGTTGACGGACAGCGCCGTCTCTCCCCGGTCGAAGCGCGCCACCGCGGAAAGCGGCACCATGGTTTCCTGCCCGGTGCTGACCGCGGCCCCGGACGAGGCGGTGCTGTTGCCGCTGGCGGCCAGCGCGTTCTGCGCCGCGTTGCGCTCGGAGTCGTTGATGCCGTTGGCCGCGGCCGCCGTGCCCGCTGCCCCCTTGACGGTGCCGGACGGCGCGTTGCTGGCGGCCGTGCCGGTGGGCGTGCCGCCGGATGTGCTGACCCAGACCTGCTTCAGGATGTCCGGGTTCTGCCAATACTCGGGCGCCACCTCCATCACGACGTGATACTGGTTCAATGCGTTGTAGATCGTTGACACCGAGCGTTGGCCGAACGCGTCGTACAGCGTGTTGTCGATCTCCTGCGTGGTGAGGCCGAGACGGGATGCGGTCGGCCGGTCGATCGTCACCCGCGTTTCCAGGCCAGCCTGCTGCTGGTCCGAGTTCACGTCCGTCAGCGCCGGGTCGTGCTGCAACGCCGCCAGCAGCTTGGGGGCGAACTGGAACACTTCGGCGGTGCTGTCGCCTTGCAGCGTGTACTGGTAGGCGGCGTTGGTCTGCCGGCCGCCCACGCGGATGTCCTGCGCCGGCACCAGGATCAGCCGGCCGCCTGGCACCTGGGACAGCGCGCGGCGCATCCTGGTCGTCACCGTGTCCAAGGTGTCGCGCGCGCCCTTGTCCTTGAGGGTGACGAACACGCTGCCGGTGTTGGTCTGGGAAGCGCCGCCGCCGCCGCCCGCGCCGGTGAAGCCCACCACGCTGGCCACCGCCGGGTCGTGCTGCACGATGGACATCATCTGCGTCAGCTTGCCGCTCATCGCCTGGAACGAGATGCTCTGGTCCGCTTGCAGGCTGCCGATCAGCAGCCCCGTGTCCTGGGTGGGGAAGAAGCCCTTGGGGATGGCCATGATCAGCACGACGTTCAGCGCCACCGTCGCCAGCAGCACGGCTGTCACCAGCAGGTTATGCTGGAGCGTCCAGGCCAGGGTGCGGCCGTAGAACTGCTGCGCGCGCTCCCCGAAGCTGCGGCGCTGCCTGGGATACCCGGCGGGCGGCTTCCTGGGCCGCAGGAACAGCGCGCACAGCATGGGCGTGGTGGTGAGCGAGATCACCATGGAGACCAGGATCGCCAGCGAGAGCGTGACGGCGAACTCGCGGAACAGGCGGCCGACGATGCCGCCCATCAGCAGGATCGGCAGGAACACCGCGATGAGCGACAGGGTGATGGAGACGATGGTGAAGCCGACCTCGCTGGCGCCCTGCAAGGCGGCCTGGCGGCGGGGCATGCCGTCCTCCATGTGGCGGGAGACGTTCTCCAGCACCACGATCGCGTCGTCCACCACGAAGCCGGTGGAGATGGTCAGCGCCATCAGGGAGAGGTTGTCCAGGCTGAACCCTAGCAGGTACATCGCGCCGAAGGTGCCGATGACGGAGACGGGCACCGCCACCATCGGGATCAGCGTGGCGCTGGCGTTGCGCAGGAACACCCACACCACGCCCGTGACCAGCGCCACCGCGATCAGCAGCGTCCATTCCGTGTCGGCCAGGGAGGCGCGGATGCTGACCGTGCGGTCGGAGGCGATGCGCAGGTCGATGTCGTGCGGCAGGGCGGCGGTGAGCCTGGGCACCGCCGCCTTGATGGCGTCCACCGTCTGCACGACGTTGGCGCCGGGTTCCTTGAACACGATGACCAGCACCGCCGGCTTGCCGTCCGCCAGGCCGAGGTTGCGCAAGTCCTGCACGCTGTCCTCCACCGTGGCGAGGTCGGTGAGGTGGACGGCTGCGCCGTGGCGGTAGGCGATGATCAGCGGGCGGTAGTCGGCGGCGTGGCCGGCCTGGTCGTTGGTGTAGATCTGCAGCCGCTGCGGCCCCAGCTCCACGATTCCCTTCGGCGCGTTGGCGTTGGCGGACGCGAGGCTGGCGCGCACGTCCTCCAGGCCGATGCCGTACTTGAACAGCGCCTGCGGCTGTAGCTCGACCCGCACGGCCGGCAGGGCGGCGCCGCTGAGGATCACCTGGCCCACGCCGGACAACTGGGACAGTTGCTGCTGCAGCACGTTGCTGGCGGCGTCGTAGATTTGCCCGCGGGTCAGCGTGCCGGAGGTGAGCGAGACGATCAGGATGGGCGAGTCGGCCGGGTTCACCTTGCGGTAGATCGGGTTGGACAGCAGGTTGGTCGGCAGGTCGGCGCGCGCCGCGTTGATGGCGGCCTGCACGTCCCGCGCCGCGCCGTTGATGTCGCGGTCGAGGCCGAACTGCAGGTTGATGCGGGCCTGGCCCACCTGGCTTTGGGAAGTGATCTCCGTCACGTCGGCGATCTGGCCCAGGTGGCGTTCGAGCGGGCTGGCCAGGCTGGTGGCGACGGTTTCCGGGTCCGCGCCGGGCAGCTGCGCCTGGACGGAGATGGTGGGGAAGTCCACCGTCGGCAGGGACGCCACCGGGAGCTGGACGTAGGCCAGCAGGCCGGCCGCCAGGATGGCCAGCGTCAGCAGCGTGGTGGCGATCGGGCGGGTGATGAAGGGGGCGGAGATGTTCACGCGGGCCGCCTCACTCCGCCGGCACGCCCGCGTCGCCGGCCTCGCGGTTGGCGCCGCTGCCGGTCAGCCGCACGGCCAGGCGGTCGAACATGAGGTAGATCACCGGCGTGGTGAACAGCGTCAGCACCTGGCTGACCAGCAAGCCGCCTACGATGGCGATGCCCAGGGGCTGCCGCAGCTCCGAGCCTGACCCGGCGCCCAGCATCAGCGGCAGCGCGCCGAGCAGGGCGGCCATGGTGGTCATCAGGATGGGGCGGAAGCGCAGCAGGCAGGCCTGGGTGATCGCCTCGCGCGGCGGCTTGCCCTCGGTGCGCTCGGCCGCCAGCGCGAAGTCGATCATCATGATCGCGTTCTTCTTCACGATGCCGATCAGCAGGATGATGCCGATGATCGCGATGATGTCGAGGTCGTGCCCGGTGAGGTCCAGCGCGATCAGCGCGCCCACGCCGGCCGACGGCAGGGTGGACAGGATGGTGAGCGGGTGGATGAAGCTCTCGTACAGCACGCCCAGCACGACGTAGACCGCGACCAACGCCGCCAGGATCAGCAGCAGCTCGTTGCCGAGCGAGGACTGGAACGCCTGCAGCGCGCCCTGGTACGCGGTGGTGAAGCTGTCCGGCAGGCCGATGTCGCGCTCCGCCTCCCCGATCGCCGCCACCGCCGCGTCCAGGGAGGCGCCCGGCGCCAGGTTGAACGACACGGACACGGACGGGAACTGGCCCAGGTGCTCGATCTGCAACGGCCCGCTGCGGGTGGTGACGCGCACCATGGCCGCGAGCGGCACCTGCCCGGCGGCGGCCGTGGCGGAGGGCAGGTAGATGCCGCCCAGCGCCTGCTGCAAGCTCTTCTGGTCGCTCACGTCGGCTTGCAGGATGACGCGGTACTGGTTGGACTGGGTGTAGAGCGTCGAGATGATGCGCTGGCCGAACGCGTCGTACAGCGCGTTGTCGATGGTGGCGGGGGTGATGCCGAAGCGCGAGGCGGTGGCGCGGTCCACCACCATGTCCACCGCCCGCCCGTCCATGTTCATGTCGCTGGTGACGGCGGCGAAGGCGGGCGTCTCCGCCAGCCGTTCCACCAGCTTCGGCACCCATTCGGTGAACAAGGAGGCGTCCGGGTTCTCCAGGAAGAAGTGGTACTGCGCCCGGCTGACGGTGGAATCCACCGTCAGGTCTTGCACCGGCTGCATGGACAGGCCGATGCCGGGCACGCTGCGGATCCCGTCCTGCAACCGCGCGATGACGCCGGCCACGCCCAAGGGCCGCTGGTCCTTGGGCTTGAGGTTGATGAGCAGCCGTCCGGCGTTCAGCGTGGTGTTGGTTCCGTCCACGCCGATGAAGGAGGACAGGCTGTCCACCGCCGGGTCTTGCAGGATGGCATCCGCCAGCGCCTGCTGGTGCGCGGCCATGGCGGCGAACGAGGTGTCCTGCGCCGCTTCCGAGATGCCCTGGATGGCGGCCGTGTCCTGCACGGGGAAGAAGCCCTTGGGGATGATGACGTAAAGCCCCACGGTGGCGGCGAAGGTGAGCACGGCGACCAGCAACGTCAGCCCCTGGTGGTCCAGCACCCAGCGCAGCCAGGTCCCGTATCCTGCCACCAGCCGGTCGAACCAGCGCTCGGCCCAGAGGTCGACCCGGTTGCGCGTCTCGGCCGGGCGATGGCGGACCAGCAGCGCGCACAGCATGGGCACCAGGGTGAGCGAGACCACGGCGGACAGCACGATGGTGACGGAGAGCGTGACGGCGAACTCGTTGAACAGCCGGCCCACCACGTCGCCCATGAACAGCAGCGGGATCAGCACGGCGATCAAGGAGACGGTGAGCGAGATGATGGTGAAGCCGATCTCCTCCGAGCCGCGCAGGGCGGCCTCCAGCGGCGCGTCCCCGTCCTCCACGTGGCGGGCGATGTTCTCGATCATGACGATGGCGTCATCGACCACGAAGCCGGTCGAGATGGTCAGCGCCATGAGCGACAGGTTGTCCAGGCTGAACCCGAGCAGGTACATCGCCGCCAGCGTGCCCACCAGCGAGAGCGGCACGGACAAGGAGGGGATCAGCGTCGCGGGCAGGTTGCGCAGGAACAGGAAGATCACCAGCACCACCAGCGCCACCGCCAGCCCCAGCTCGAACTCCACGTCCGCCACGGAAGCGCGGATGGTGGTGGTGCGGTCGCTGAGCACGGCCACATCGACTGCGGCCGGCATCGCCGCCCGCAGCCGCGGCAGCAGCTTCTTGATGCCGTCCACCACGGCGATGACGTTGGAGCCGGGCTGGCGCTGGATGTTGAGGATCACCGCAGGGGTTCGGTTGGCCCAGGCCGCCAGCTGGTTGTTCTCCGCCCCGTTCACCACCGTCGCGATGTCGCTCAGGTGCACCGGGCGGCCGTTCTTGTAGGCGATGACGAGGTCCCGGTAGCCGTCGGCCGAGGTCAGCTGGTCGTTGTCGTTGATGGTGGTGCTCTGCGCCGGGCCGTCGAAGCTGCCCTTGGGCGTGTCGGTGTTCTCCGTGCCGATGATGGTCCGCACGTCGTCGATCGCGAGGCCATAGGCGGACAGCGCGCGCGGGTTGACGACGATGCGCACCGCCGGGCGGTTGCCGCCGCTGATCGAGACCAGGCCCACGCCGGCCTGCTGGCTGATCTTCTGCGCCAGCCGCACGTCCGCCAGGTCCTCGATCTGCGTCAGCGGCACTGTCTTGCTGGTGAGCGCCAGGGTCAGGATGGGCGTGTCCGCCGGGTTGACCTTGTTGTAGATCGGCGGGGCGGGCAGGTCGGACGGCAGCAGGTTGGTGGCGGCGTTGATCGCCGCCTGCACCTCCTGCTCCGCCACGTCCAGGTTCAGGCTGAGGGCGAACTGCAGCGTGATGACGGACGCGCCGCCGGACGAGATCGACGACATCTGCCCCAGCCCGGGCATCTCGCCGAACTGGCGCTCCAGCGGCGCGGTGACGGCCGTGGTCATCACCTCGGGGCTGGCGCCGGGGAAGAAGGTCTGCACCTGGATGGTCGGGTAATCGACCTCCGGCAGCGCCGAGATCGGCAGGAACTGGTAGCCGATGACGCCGACCAGCAGGATGGCCGCCATCAGCAGCGCCGTGCCGACCGGGCGGAGGATGAAGAGGCGGGAGGGACTCATTCCTCCTGCTTGGCGCCCTGCTGCTTGGCATCCGGCTTGGGCCGCCGCGGCCCGGCTCCGTCCTGCTCCCCGCCCTGCCGCGGCGCCCCGGCGACCGTGATCCTGGCGCCGTCCCGCAGCCGGTCCAGCCCGTCCGTCACCACCTTGTCGCCCGGCTTCAATCCATCGGAAACCTGCACCCGGTCGGCTTGCGTGACGCCCAGCTTGACCGCCTGGACGGCCACCGTGCCGTCCGGCTTGACCAGGTAGACGAAGTCCCCCGGGGCGCCATGCTGCACGGCCGCCTGCGGCGCGACGACGGCCCCCTTGACGGTGCGCACCCGAAGCCGGGCGTTGACGAAGGCCTGCGGGAACAGCGCGTTGTCGGCGTTGTCGAACATCGCCCGCAGCTTCAGCGTGCCCGTGGCGCTGTCGATCTGGTTGTCCGTGGTCGCCAGCGCGCCCGTGGCGATCAGCTTGGTGTTGGTGCGGTCATACGCCATCACGGGCAGGGGCCCCTTGGCCATCTGGGACTGCACCTCTCCCACGTCGTCCTCCGGCAGGGTGAAGATCACGGACATCGGCTGCAGCTGGGTCAGCACGAACAGGCCGGCCGTGTTGCTGGTCTGCACGTAGTTGCCCGGATCGACCAGCCGGATGCCCACCCGGCCGTCCACCGGCGAGGTAATGTGGCAGTACGTCAGGTTCAGCTTGGCGCTGTCCACCAGGCCCTGGTCGGTCAGCACGGTGCCCTCGTACTGCTTGATGAGGTACACCTGGTCCTCGACTTGCTGGCGGGCGATGCTGTCCTGCTTGTTGAGCAGCTGGTAGCGCGCGTTGTCCGCGCGGGCCTGCGCCAGCAGCCCTTGGTCGTGCGCCAGGGTGCCCTGCGCCTGTTCCAGCGCCACCTGGTAGGGCCGCGGGTCGATCTGCGCCAGGAAGTCGCCCTTGCGGACGGTCTGCCCCTCGGTGAAGGCCACGTCCGTCAGCTGCCCGTTGATCTGCGTCACGACCGTCACGGTGGCGAGCGGCGTCACCGCGCCCAGGCCGGTCATCACCACGTCCAGATCCCCGGCGGCGATGGTGGCGACGCCCACCGTCTGCGGCGGGCCGCCCGCGGGCCGGGCCGTGCGCTGGGGGGCGGGCCCGAACAGCCGCCAGCCGACCAAGCCGATCACCAGGAGGATGCCGACCGCCGTGATCCAGCCGCGGCGGCGCGGGGCCGGCGGACGGTTGGCGACCCGTGCCGGGGCGGGCCGAACGTCGAGCTGGTTGCTCATGGTGCTGGAACTCCGCCGCGGCGCCGGATCGTGCCGGACATGCACCTGCTACCCTCCGGCCCGTTCGTCAAACCCGGGCCGAACTGTTTTCGCGGCACGACACCCTTTGTCACGAACCGACGCTCCGCCCGAACCGCCGTGATCATGCACGAAGGGCCGTTAACGAGGCGACCCATGGGGACGGTGCGTCATCCGGTTGGCGCCATGGGCGGCTAGGGCGTGCCGCGTTCCAGGTTCGCTGGCGGGATGGTGAGCGGCCCGGTGTCCTTGGCCACGCCGGGGCGTGGATTGTCGTGCAAATCAATGCCGCCTTTGTCGGAACACGCGGCGAGCGCGGCCCCAAGGGCAAGCGCGGCGATGAGGGAGCGCAGGATCATGCAGACACGCTCCATCACCGCCTGATCGCCGTCAACGGTTCTGGCGCGGGATGCTGCGCAAGCCCCATGGTGGAAGGCATGACGCTGGAACAACTGCGGGTCTTCGTCGCCGTCGCCGAGCGCCAGCACGTGACGCGTGCGGCGGAGGCGCTGAACCTTGCCCAGTCGGCGGCCAGCGCCGCCATCGCGGCGCTGGAAGCGCGGCATGGCGCCAAGCTGTTCCACCGCGCCGGGCGCGGCATCGCGCTCACGGAGGCGGGCGCGCTGTTCCTGGCGGAGGCCCGCGCCGTGCTGGCCCGGGCGGACGCGGCGGAACTGGTGCTGTCCGAGCTGGGCGGGCTGAAGCGCGGCACCCTGGCAGTGCATGCCAGCCAGACGATCGCCAGCTACTGGCTGCCGCGCCACCTGGTCGCGTTCCGCCGGGCGCACCCGGGCATCGACATCCGCCTGCGCGTCGGCAACACGGCGCAGGTGGCTGCGGCGGTGCACGAGGGGGCGGCCGAGCTGGGCTTCGTCGAAGGCGCCGTGGCGGACCCGGCGCTCGTCAGCCAGTCCGTCGCGAAGGACCAGATGATCGTGGTGGTCGGCCCGGAACACGCCTGGGCTGGGCGCGAAGGCCTGTCCGCCGCGGATCTGACGGAAGGCGAATGGGTGCTGCGGGAGGCCGGGTCCGGCACGCGGTCAGTGCTGGAGCAGGCGCTGGCCGGGCTGGGCGTGCCGGCGTCGGGCTTGCGGGTGGCGCTGGAGCTGCCGTCGAACGAGGCGGTGCGGGCAGCGGTGGAGGCGGGCATGGGGGCCACGGCGCTGTCCGCCTCCGTCGCGGCGCCCAGCCTGGAGGCGGGGCTGCTGCGGCAGGTCGGCGTGGCGCTGCCGGAACGCGACTTCCATGTGCTGCGGCATTCCCAGCGGCATGGCAGCCGGGCAGGGGACGCGCTGCTGCGGCTGCTGAAGCCTAAAGCATCATCCGACCATACGGGGTCACCCGTCGGATAAAGATGCTTGCCAAAACAAAGAGCTAAAGCTTTTTTCCGATCCGCTTTGATCGGAAGAAAGCTTTAGCTGATGCCGAGCACCCGGATCAGGCCGAGGCTGACCGCGCCCAGGACCAGCAGGGAGAGCGTCACCGCCGCCGTCACCCGGCCGCCGGCGCGGGCCACCACCTTGAGGTCCGTGCCCAGCCCGAGGGCGGCCATGGACAGGACCGTGAGCAGGTTGGCGGCCGTCGCGGCCGGCG
The DNA here is from genome assembly GCA_964245495.1 of uncultured Acetobacteraceae bacterium. Taxonomy (GTDB): domain Bacteria; phylum Pseudomonadota; class Alphaproteobacteria; order Acetobacterales; family Acetobacteraceae; genus LMUY01. The sequence goes on along the minus strand of CAXTNC010000029.1, from coordinate 8,935 downwards.
CCAGCGCCATCGCCGGCACGAGGCCGGCTGAGCGCGCCGCGGCGAGGCCGAGGAAGCCCACGATGAACCACGGCACCAGCCTGTGCAGCGCGAGCCTGCCCGGGGCGGGGCGGTCGCCGGCTGTCAGGCGCGGCGCGGGTTCGTCCGTTTCGTCCCGCATGCGCCGGGTCAGCAGCGTGAGGCCCAGCACGACCGGCCCCAGCATCAGCACGCGGACCAGCTTGACCAGCGTGCCCATGTGGACCGCCACGGCGCCGAGCGGCGCGGTGGCCGCCAGCACCTGCGGCACGGCGTACACGGTCAGCCCCGCCAGCACGCCGTACTGCAGCCCGGTGAGCGACAGCAGCGGCGCCGCCAGCGGCAGCAGCAGCACGACGAGGACGCCCAGCACGGCGGTGAAGGCGATGGCGGCGGCGACCTCCTCGCCGTCCGCGCCGATCACCGGCGCCACGGCGGCGATGGCGGAGTTGCCGCAGATCGAGTTGCCGCACGCCACCAGCACGGCCATGCGATGCGGCAGGCCGAGCGCCCGGCCCAGCCCGTAGCTGGCGGCGATGGCGAGCACGACCACGGCCGCGATGCCCAGCAGCAGGGCGGGGCCGGCCGCCACCACCGTGGCGGCGCTGACGGACGCGCCAAGCAGCACGACCGCGATCTCCAGCAGCGTCTTGGCGCTCCACGCGATGCCGAGGCTCCAGCGCCGGCCCGGCGTCCAGGCGGTGCGCACCGCCGTGCCGACCAGGATGGCCAGCACGAGCGCTTCCAGCCACCTGGCCCGGAAGGCGGCCAGCTCCGCGCGCTCCAGCGCCATGGCGGCCAGCGACACCGCCATGCACAGCGCCACCCCCGGCAACCGGCGGCTGATGCCCCAGTCGCGCCCGGCAGGCCGGGCTGTTTGGCAGGCGATCGCGGGCATGGCGTCTTCTCCGGGCACCACCGCAAAATGGACCGCAGGCGCGTTGCGGACCAACGCTCAACCCCGATCCGATTCATCTGCGCTGACGATCATGCCGGGCGCTTGCGGTCGCGGCTGGGAGTGATATTGCCGATGCGATGACCAGCCCGCTGACGATCTACGCATTTCGCCATGGCAGCTTCGCGCCGGGCGGGGACACCGCGGTTTGCGTGGGCGAGCGGACGCGCATGGAGGCGGTGTTCGGCCGCGATGGCGTCCAGGAGCTGTTCGACGGCAAAGCGGTGTTCACCAATGACGCCCTGAAGCTCGACTATCTCGGCGTTTGGGGGGTCCGCAACGCGTCCCGCCTGCGCCGGCTGCTGCGGGAGCAAGGGGTGGAGGTCATCGTCGCGCGCACGTCGCCGCCGGATGCCAGGTTGCGCTACTTCAGCCACAGCACCGCCAGGCTCAAGCGCCGCCAAAGGCACGCCGCGCCATAGGCCGCCGCGCTCAGCGCGGTGATCCAGAAGCTGGCCGGCCAATCCGTGCGGTAGGCCAGCGTGATGCCGGCCCACGCCTCCGCCAGCGCGAGTGCCGCGGCGAGCGCCGCCGACGGGCCGAAGCGGCTTGCCAGTTGCTGCGCCGCGGCGGCCGGCCCCACCATCAAGGTGAACACCAGCAGCACGCCCACGATTTGCGTGCATTCCGCTGTCGCCAGCCCCACCAGGGCCAGGAACAGCGCGGAAAGCAGCCGCACCGGCACGCCCCGGGCTTCCGCCGTCTCCGGTTGCAGGCTGGCGAACAGCAGCGGGCGGGCGATGACGGCCAAGCTGGCCAAGCACACGGAGCCGAGGGCGAGCAGCACCCGCAGCGTGGCTGCGTCGACCCCCAGCACGTTGCCGAACAGCAGCGCTGCCGCCTGGCTGGCATGGGCGGTGAAGAAATGCAGGAACAGCAGGCCCAAGCCCAGCGAGGCGGCCAGCACCATGCCGATGGCCACGTCCCGCTGCTGCAGGCGCTCGCCCAGCAGGCCCATGCCGATCCCGCCCGCGACCGCCGCCAGCACCAGCCCCCAAAGCGGCGCAGCGCCCACCAGCACCGCCCCTGTCGCGCCGGTGAAGCCGACATGGGCCAGCGCATGGCCCGCGAAGGTTTGGCCGCGCAGCACCAGGAAGGAGCCGACCAGCCCCGCCACCAGCGCCACCACCGTGGCCGCGGCGAAGGCGTTGCGCATGAACTCGTAGTCAAGCACCGCTTGGCGCCGCCACCACGAACACCCGCCCGCCGGCCCGCGCCACGTCCATGGGCGCGCCGTACAGCCGGGACAGCACCGGCGCGGTGATCACCTCGTCCACCGTGCCCAGCGCCGCTTGCCCGCCGCCGAGGGTGAGCACGCGGTCGAGCGCGCCCAGCAGGGGGTTCAGGTCATGCGCGCTGAACAGCACCGTGATCCCCAAGCGGCGTTGCAGCCGCCGCACCAGCGCCACCACGCCCGCGCCGTGCCGCGGGTCCAGGTTGGCCAGCGGCTCGTCCAGCAGCAGCAAGGAGGGCCGGCCCAGCAGCGCCTGCGCCAGCAGGAGCCGTTGCCGCTCGCCGCCGGACAGCTCCGCCAGCGGACGCCGGGCCAGCTCCGCCGCATCCACCAGGCCGAGCACGCGCGCCACGTCCGCCCGCGCCGCCGCACCCGGCAGCGGCAAGCCCCACCGCTCGCCGCCAGCCGCCGCCAGCACGAAGTCGTGGCCGCTGATCCGGGGCGCTGCCGCGCTGCGGACCTGCGGCACGTAGCCGACCGCGGGGTCCCCCCGGCGGGGCGCGCGCCCCGCCACCTGGATTTGCCCGGCGAACGGCCGCACCAGCCCCAGCACCGCCCGCATCAGCGTGGTCTTGCCCGCTCCGTTCGGCCCCAGCACGCCGATGAACTCGCCCGCTGCCACGGCGAAGCTCGCCTGCCGCAGCACCGTCCGTCCACCCGCCGCCAGGTCCACTGCCTCGAAGGCGACCGCGCTCAACTGCGGGCCGTCAAGGGCTGGCGGCCAGCGCGCGGGCCACGGCATCCAGCTGCGCCAGCATCCAGGCCTGGTAGCTGAGGCTGGCCGGCTCCATTTCCGTGACGCCCACGGCCGGCACGCCCACCTCCCGCGCCAGCTGCAGCAGCCGCTCGGCCGCGGCGTCGGTGGCTTGGCTGTTGTAAAGCAGCAGCCTGACCCGGTGCTGCCGCAGGTCCGTTTCCATCGCCGCCACGTCGGAGGCCGCCGGCTCCGTGCCGTTCATCACCGCCAGTTGGAACCGCCCATTGCGCATGGCCAGGCCCAGGGCCGCCGCCATGTCGCCGAACACGGGTTCGGTCGCGGTGACCGGAGTGCCGGCGTATCGTTGCCGCAAGGCCGCCACCCTGGCGTCGAGCGGCTCCAGCGATTGGAGGAAGCCTTGCAGACGGGCGCTGTAGTCCGCGCCGTGCGCCGGGTCGGCGGCCGTGAGCTGCGCCGCCAGCGCGCGGGCATAGGATGGCATGGCAGCCGGGCCATACCAGACATGCGGATTGCCGCCGGGCAGGTGATGCAGCAGGTCCGCCACCACGATCACGCGGCGCCCGACCTGGCCCGGCACGCCCGCCAGCCGCGGCGCCCACGCGTCGTAGCCCGCGCCGTTGCAGACAACGATGGTTGCATCCGCGACCGCCCGGGCGACGGAGGGGCTGGCCTCGAACAGGTGCGGGTCCTCGTCCGGGCTGCTCAGGATGCTCGTCACCGGCACACCGGGGCCGGCAACCTGCTGCGCCACGTCGCCGTAGAAGTTCTCGGCGGCGACGATGCGGGGCTGCGCCACGGCGCATGACGCCGCGAGCAGCATCAGCAGCGCTGTCAGCCAGGTCTTGCCCCAGGCCTCGATCATGTCGCTCCAGCCGGGACAGTCCCGCGTTGTGTTATAATGTAACTCCATCCTTCCCATGTCCAGCACTGGAAGCGCCCGGGCGCTCCAGCTAGAACCGCGCGGGGCAGGGAGCAGGGTTTGGACGAGGGAACATTCACGGGCCGGACGGCCGCCCTCCTGTCGCAAGCGGAAACCATCTGCTCCGCCCGCGGCACGCGGTTGACCGGCCTGCGCCGCCAGGTGCTGGGCTTGGTGCTGGACAGCCCCAAGCCGGCGGGCGCCTATGACCTCCTCGAACGCCTTCGCGCCCGGCACAAGGGCGCGGCCCCGCCCACCATCTACCGTGCGCTGGATTTCCTGCTCGACCAGGGGCTGATCCACAAGGTCGAGCGCTTGTCTGCCTTCGTCGGGTGCATCCACGGAGCGGAGCCGGGGAACAGCGCTCATCATCACGCCGTCCAGTTCCTGGTCTGCCGCGCTTGCGGCGGCGTGGAGGAGCTGAGCGACCCGGCGATCGGCCTGTCCTTGCAGCAGGCTGCTTCCGCCCGCGGCTTCAGCATGGCGGGGTCCATCGTGGAGGCGGACGGCGTATGCGGCGCGTGCGCGGCGTCCGGCCGGTGAGCTGGGGGGCAGCTTGGCTGCGGCTGGGCGCGGTCGGGTCCACCATGGACGAGGCGCGTTTGCTGGCGGAGTCGGGGGCGGCGCATGGCACGGTCGTCAGCGCCGACACCCAACATGCCGGCCGCGGGCGCAGCGGGCGTGCCTGGGCCAGCCCGCCGGGCAACCTGCACGCAACCGTCGTGCTGCGGCCGGAAGGCAGCCCGCAACTGGCGCCGCAGCTGGGCTTCGTGGCGGCCCTGGCGGTGGCGGAGGCGGTGGACCGGCTGGCCGGGCCGGGCACGGCGCTGAAATGGCCCAACGACGTGCTGCGCGCCGGGGCCAAGCTGGCCGGCATCCTGCTGGAGCGGCTGGAGGACGGCGCGGTGCTGGCAGGGATCGGCGCCAACGTGCGCCACACCCCGCCAAACATGCCCTACCCCGTCACCAGCCTGTCAGCGGTGGGATGCCCAGCCGGGTCGGACGAGCTGCTGATGGCCGTGATGGAGCAGCTGGAGCAGGGCTGGGCCGCCTGGCAGGCCGCAGGCTTCGGCCCCGTGCTGGCCCGTTGGCGCGCCCGGGGCCCGGCGCCGGGTGCGCCCTTGCGGGTGCGGCTCGGCACGGCCTCCTTGAACGGGCAGTTTGCCGGGCTGCGGGACGACGGGGCGCTGCTGCTGGATGCCAACGGCGAGCGGCAGGCGCTGCTGGCCGGGGACGTGCTGGCCTGACGGCGCGCTTGCGCACACTTGGATGATGTGGCCAAAACGGCCGATGCTGAAGCTGCGCGTCATCCCATGCCTGGACGTGAAGGACGGCCGGGTGGTGAAGGGAGTGAACTTCATAGCCCTGCGCGACGCCGGGGACCCGGTGGAGCAGGCCGCGGTGTATGACGCGGCCGGCGCGGACGAGCTGACCTTCCTCGACATCACCGCCAGCCACGAGAACCGGGACACGATCTACGACGTGGTCAGCCGCACGGCCGCGCGCGTGTTCCTGCCGCTGACGGTGGGCGGCGGCGTGCGCTCCACGGCGGACATGCGGCGGCTGCTGCTGGCCGGGGCGGACAAGTGCAGCATGAACTCCGCGCCGATCGCCCGCCCGGGCCTGATCGCGGAAGCGGCGGAGAAGTTCGGCAGCCAATGCGTGGTGGTGGCGGTCGATGCCCGTGCGGCCGGGCCAGGCCGATGGGAGGTGTTCACCCATGGCGGCCGCCGGCCCACGGGGATGGACGCGGTGGGATGGTGCCGGCAGGCGGCCAGCCTGGGCGCGGGCGAGATCCTGCTGACCAGCATGGACCGGGACGGCACGGGCAACGGGTTCGATGCCGGGCTGCTGCGCGCCGCCTGCGCCGCCGTGCGCGTGCCCGTGGTGGCGTCCGGCGGGGTCGGCTCCTTGCGGCACTTCGTGGAGGGCGCGGAGGCGGGCGCCACGGGGCTGCTGGCGGCCTCCGTGTTCCATTTCGGCACGTTCAGCATCCCGCAGGTGAAGGATGCGCTGGCCGCCGCCGGGCTGCCGGTGCGCCGCGCCCGCGAGATGGCCTGAAGGCATGGTGAAGAAGGCGGCAAAGGCCCGGCCGGCCCGCAAGGCGACGGCGCTGCCCGTCCCGCAGGCCGAGTCCGGCGCCGCCGTGCTGGACCGGCTGTGGTCCGTCATCCTGCAACGCCGCGGCGCGGACCCGGCGCTCAGCCACTCCGCCCGCCTGCTGTCGCGCGGCATGGCCAAGGTGGCGCAGAAGTTCGGCGAGGAAGCGGTCGAGTGCTTGATCGAGGCCGTGGTTGGCAATCCGCAGGCCCTGGTGGCCGAGAGCGCGGACGTGCTCTACCACCTGCTGGTGCTGTGGGTGGCGGCGGGCGTGGAGCCCGCCACGGTCTGGGCCGAGCTGGAGCGGCGCGAGGGCGTGTCCGGCATCGTGGAGAAAGCGGCCCGTCCGACGCCCGCCAGCATCGAGACGCGCAAGATCCCCTGACGGAGTGTGTTGCGATGCCAGTGAGCGGCCTCGGCGCCTATGACGACGCCAACATCTTCGCCCGGCTGCTGCGGGGGGAGATTCCGTCGCGCCGGGTCTACGAGGACGCGTGGGCGGTGGCGTTCCACGACATTGCGCCGCAGGCGGCCGTGCACGTGCTGGTGGTGCCGCGCGGGCGCTACGTGTCGCTGGCGGATTTCACCCGGGATGCGCCGGACGCGGAGGTGGCGGGCTTCTTCCGCGCCGTCGGCGCCGTGGCCCGGCAGCTGGGGCTGGAGGAGGCCGGATATCGCGCCCTGGCCAACACCGGGTCGGACGGCGGGCAGGAGGTGCCGCACTTCCACGTCCACCTGTTCGGCGGCCAAGCCCTGTCCGGCCGCATGGTGACGGCGCGGGAGGGCTAGCCGGCAACGGGCACGCGCCCTTCCAGCAGGTCCTCGGCAGCTGAGGGCCGGCGGCGCAGGCGGTGGCCGGCGCGGATCATCCACCGCTCCAGCCCGAGATGCAGCAGGGTGGACAGCAGCAGCAGCGAAACCACGGTTGCCGGCAGGGCCAGGCCGTAGCTGAGGCCGAACCCGGAGGTCAGCAGCCGCAGCAGCGACACGCCGACCAGGAAATGGATGAGGTAGAAGGGATAGCTGATCCGCGCCATCGCATCCAGCAGCCAGACCGGCCGAACCCGGCGGCGCAGCCCGTACAGCACCGCGAACAGCCCCAGGGCATACAGGTAGTTCACGGTGTTGTAGCGGAAGCCATACTGCCCGGCGGCGGCGCCCTTGAACCATGACAGCAGGAACAGGCCCGTCAGGGCGCCCACGCCGGCTGCCAGGCCGCGCCAGCCCAGTTGCCCGCGCAGGTGGAAGCTGAACAGCACGCCGGACAGCATGTAGATCAGGTAGGACGACTCCACGCCGAAGGAGAGGACCGCCGGGCCGCCGGGCGGCAAGGCCCAGGCCGCGGCCATGCTGGCCACGGCCAGGATCACCGCGGTGGCGGCCAGCGCGCGCACGCTGCCGCGCAGCACGGGGCCGGCGAGCAGGGCCATCAGCCCGTAGAACTTCACCTCGATGCACAGCGTCCAGTTCACCATGTTGAAGGCCGGCAGCCCGGCGTAGTTCGCGACCAGCAGCGCGTTGCCCCACAGCGTCGCCGGGTCGATCCACACCGGGCGGCCCCACCAGGCGCGGCTGCCCATCAGCGCCGCCGTCTCCAGCGCCATGGCCGCGAGATAGACCGGGTAGATGCGCAGCGCGCGGGCCAGCAGGAACCGCCCGCGCGCCTGCCCGTGCAGCGACAGCGGGATGACCAGGCCGCTGATGAGGAAGAACAGCCCGACGCCGAACGGCCCGCCGTTGAACCAGGGGGTCGCCACCCAGGGGGCGAAGCCGCCGACCTCGCCTGCCTGCACGGGCGAGCCGGTGAGGTCGCTCACCAAGCCCGGCACGGCCCAGAACACCCCCACCAAGTGGGCATACGCGACGCACAGCGCCGCCAGGCCGCGCAGCTGGTCGGCGAAGACGATTCGGCCGGTCACGCTGGCAGGCAGCATTTCTTGTGCTTCTTGCCGCTGCCGCACGGGCACGGGTCGTTGCGCCCCACGTTGCGCAGCGGGTTGCGGACCGGCTCGGGCAGCTCGGGCGCCGTGTCCTGCTCCGGCGCGTCCAGCCAGTCGATGGCGCTGCCGACCGGCCCCAGCCCGTCCCAGAGACGCTCGGGCATCGTCCCCGGCTGCTCCCGCGCCTCGCGCAGGTCCTCCCAGAAATCGGCCAGGGTCATCAGCTGGGGATCAATCAAGTTCTGCGAGAAGATCGCTTCCGCCTCGCCGGCCAGTCCCGCGAAGCCGAGTGCGGCCACCGTGCGCGCCCAGCTGAACCAGATATAGCCCTGCTCGCGCGGCAGCAGCCGCGCCGGCAGGCGGGCCAACATCTGATAGGCGGCAGACTCCGCCAGCTTGCCGGTGCGGGCGAGATAGCCAAGCGCCAGCAGCGCGTCCCCGCGGATGGCTGAATCCGCCTTGGGGTCTTCAGCCAAGCGGAGCAGCGGCGCCGGGTCGCCGTCGAAGGTGCTGACGAGCAGGGCAGCGCCGGATTCGATGATCTGGTCGCCGAGCACCAGGTCGGACCGTTCGGTGTCCTGCATGAGCGCGCACAAATCGGGGAAGCTGGCGGTGTCGGCCTTCTCCGCGAGCAGGTGGAGGATGACGAACAGCGCCCGCTCGGTTTGTTCGGATTGGTCCTGGCCGTGGACGTAGCCGTGCAGCAGGGCGCGGCAGCGCGGCCCGGCCTCCTTCCAATGGTCCAGCATCCATTGCATCTCGGCCACGGGCTGGCTGCCGCCCCAGGCAAGGGTGCGGACCGCGTCGTCCAACGTCATGACGCCCCCCCGAGCAGCCGGCCCCAAAATCCCCCTGCCGCGCGCTTGCCGTGAGCCACGTGCGGCGTGCGGGCCGGGGGGCGCAGGGCGCTGCTCAGCAGGTAACGCCCGGTGTCGCCGGCCGCCACCCGGGCGCGCTCGAAGGCGGCGATGCGGGCGGTGGCCTCGTCGCCGCCCGGCCAGGCGTCCAGGGTGGCGGCGGCTTCCGCCAGCAGGCCGGCGCGGCGCTGGAT
>CAXTNC010000028.1:21506-23632 GCA_964245495.1 uncultured Acetobacteraceae bacterium | reverse complement strand
GCCCTTGACCCATTCGAAAGCCTCCCAGCCGATGCCGGCTAAGACGCGTCCATCCCGGGAGAGTCGCCCATGAGCCGCATTGCCTACGTGAACGGCCGCTACCTGCCTCAATCGGAGGCAAGCGTGAACGTGGAGGACCGCGGCTACCAGTTCGCCGACGGCATCTACGAGGTGCTCTACCTGGCCGCCGGCCGCTTCCTCGACGAGGAGCTGCACATGGCCCGGCTGGAACGCTCGCTCCGGGAGGTCGCCATCGCCCCGCCCATGGGGCGCGCCGCGCTGCGCCGGGTGCTGGGGGAGGTGGTGCGGCGCAACCGGCTGCAGGATGGGCTGGTCTACATGCAGGTCACCCGCGGCGTCGCCCGGCGGGAGCACGCCTTTCCCACCCGGCCCACGTCGCCCGCCCTGGTGGTGACCTGCCGCCGCACGCCGCCCTACCCGGCGGACGCGGAAGGCTGGGCGGCCTCGGCCATCACCGCGCCGGACCAGCGCTGGGCGCGGTGCGACATCAAGTCCGTGGCGCTGCTGCCCAACGTGCTGGCCAAGCAGGCGGCGCGGCAGGCGGGCGCCTGCGAGGCCATCCTGATCGCGCCGGACGGCCAGGTGACGGAAGGCGCCTCCACCACCGTCTGGGCGGTGGACGCGCAGGGCACGCTGCGCACCCGGCAGCTCGGCCACGCCATCCTGCCGGGCTGCACCCGCGCCGCCCTGCTGGCGCAGATGGCGGAGCGCGGCATCGCCGCGGAGGAACGCGCGGTGACGGAGGCGGAGCTGCGGCAGGCGCGGGAGGTGTTCCTGACCAGCGCCACCTCCTTCGTGAGGCCGATCACCCGGCTGGACGGCGCGCCGGTGGGCGACGGCGCGGTCGGCCCCGTCACCCGGCAGCTGTTCGCGCTGTTTGCGCAACACGTGGGCGGCGGAATGAACATCCCGGCATAGCGGCACGCGCGATGCTTGCTTCGCAGCGCCGGCCGGCTACATCTGGCGGGCGCGGCCGGGACCTGTGTGCCCGGTTCGGTGGCAAAAACCCAAGGCTTGGCTAGAAGCAACAACACAAGGAGTTGGCCCAATGGCCAGCGAAAAGGCTCAAAACGTGCAGGACGTGTTCCTGAACCACGTCCGCAAGACCAAGGCGCCGGTGACGGTGTTCCTCGTCAACGGCGTGAAGCTGCAAGGCATCATCACCTGGTTCGACAACTTCTCCGTGCTGCTGCGCCGCGACGGCCACACCCAGCTCGTGTACAAGCACGCCATCAGCACCGTGATGCCGGGCGCCCCGATCCAGCTGTTCGACGCGGCGAAGGCCGAAGCGGGCGCCCCGGCATCGTCCACCCTGACAGCCCCGGTGCGGGAGATGGTGTCTGACGACGTCTCCGTCTGACACCTCGGCCGGCCCGACCCGGGCCGCCGTGATCCTGCCGTGGGAGCGCCCGGACCGCTCGGACGCTTCCCGCGCCGCGGATGCCAAGCTGGCGGAGGCGGTGGGTCTCGCCGCCTCCATCGGCCTGGACGTGGTGCACACGGCCGTGCTGCCGCTGCGCGCCCGCCGCTCCTCCAGCCTGCTGGGCGAAGGCCAGGTCGCAGCCCAGCACGACGCGATCGGCGAGGCCCGCGTCACCGTCGCCATCGTGGACGCGGCTCTGTCCCCGGTGCAGCAGCGCAACCTGGAGCGCGCCTGGGAGTGCAAGGTGATCGACCGCACCGGCCTCATCCTGGACATCTTCGGCGAGCGCGCCCGCACCCGGGAAGGCTCATTGCAAGTCGAGCTGGCCCACCTGGACTACCAGCGCAGCCGCCTGGTCCGCTCCTGGACCCACCTGGAGCGGCAGCGCGGCGGCTTCGGCTTCCTCGGCGGACCCGGCGAAACGCAGATCGAGGCCGACCGCCGGCTGATCACCGACCGCATCGTGCGCCTGAAGAAGGAGATCGAGCAGGTCCGCCGCACGCGGGGGCTGCACCGCAGCGCCCGCACCCGCACGCCGCTGCCCGTGGTGGCCCTGGTGGGCTACACCAACGCCGGCAAGTCCACCCTGTTCAATGCCCTGACCGGGGCCGGCGTGCACGCGCAGGACCAGTTGTTCGCCACCCTGGACCCGACCATGCGCGGCCTGCGCCTGCCATCAGGC
>CAXTNC010000028.1:0-21406 GCA_964245495.1 uncultured Acetobacteraceae bacterium | reverse complement strand
CGGGCGGCGGCGCGGGTGGAGGTGATGCCGCGCTTCCGCAACCTGCAGCCCGGCGCCATCCGCACCAAGTCCGGCCCCACCGACCTGGTGACGGAAGCGGACGAGGCGGCGGAGCTGATGATCACCACCGGGCTGCGCCGGCTGTTCCCCGGCTGCCTGGTGGTGGGCGAGGAAGCCTGCGCCGCCGACCCGGCGCTGCTGGGCCGCTTGGCCGAGGGCGGCCTGGCCTTCGTGGTGGACCCGATCGACGGCACCTCCAACTACTGCGCCGGCCTGCCGCTGTTCGGCATGATGGCCGCGGCGGTGCTGGACGGCGCGGTGGTCGCTTCCGTGATCCATGACCCGGTGATCGACGACTCCGCCGTGGCCCTGCGCGGCGAGGGCGCCTGGGGGATCACCCCGTCAGGCGGGCGCACCCGGCTGCGCGTGTCCACGGCGACGGAGCCGTCCCGCATGAGCGGCTGCCTGTCTTGGCGCTACATGAAGCAGCCGTGGCGCAGCGCGGTGATGCGCAACATGATCGGGCTTGCCGGCGTGGCCGACTACCGCTGCGCCGCCCACGAGTACCGCATGGCGGCCGCCGGGCACTGCGACTACCTGGTGTTCAACCGGCTGATGCCGTGGGACCACCTGCCGGGCTGGCTGCTGCACCAGGAGGCGGGCGGGTACTCGGCGCATTTCGACGGCTCGCCGATGCGGGTGACGGACACGGGGGGCGGGCTGGTGTGCGTGCCGGACGAGGCGGGCTTCAAGGCGCTGACCGGGATGTTGTTCGAGGGTGTACAGGCGCGCTGACGTAACGGTTCAAGCGTCGAGCGTCCCACGCATCACAGGCACGCATCGTCCGCCGACGTGAGCGCTACGGACCACGCCGCCCGATTTCACGACCCTGGTCACCAACGTGCTCGGGCGCCCCATGTTGCGGCCCTGTTCCACTCGCAGCCTTGCTTCGCCGTCCGGACCGCTCTCCGCCAGCAGCGCGGCCAACGTCACGGCGGCGCTGCCCGTGGCTGGGTCTTCGCCTATGCCGTCCAAGGGCGAGAACATGCGCGCGTGCAGGTCAAACCCGCCCCCGCCATCGGGGCAGTAAAAGTAGAGTTCATGCGCGCCAGCTTGAGGAAAATGGCGGGCGAAGGCCGCTACATCGCACTGGGCGCGGCGCAGCGCGTCGTAGGAGGCCACCTCAGCCAGGACGAATGCTACTCCCATGCTGGCCGCAACCGGCTGTCCCACAATGTCAGCAGGAGCAAGGGACAAGCATTCTGCGATCGCCTCGGGCACAACCGTTCCCAACCGTTGCAACGGCTGCGGCGCGGTGAGTTCGGCTCCGACGGGTGCGCCGTCCTCGTGAAGCACATCAACCGGCACGATCCCGGCCGCCTCCTCGAACAGCATCCGGGCGGCAGGATCGCCTTCCAGCGCCAGCACGAACGCCGTGCCCACGTTGGGATGCCCGGCGAACGGCAACTCGATCCCCGGCGTGAAGATGCGGACATGGGCGGTGTGCGCCGGGTCCCGCGGCGGCAGCACGAAGCTGGTTTCCGAGTAGTTGAACTCCCGCGCGACCGCCTGCATGGCGGCCGTGTCCAGCCCTTCCGCGTCCAGCACCACGGCCAGCGGGTTGCCGCCGAACGGCTGGTCGGTGAACACGTCCACGGTGCGGTAGCGGCGCTGCATGGTCAGCCCTCGCGTTCCTGCCGCTTCACCGCCTGCCAGGCCGCTTCCATCGCGTCCAGCCCCGCTTCCGGCGGGGTCTGCCCCATGGCGGCCAGCCTCGCCTCCACGGCCTCGAAGCGGCGGGTGAACTTGGCGGTGGCGGCGTGCAGGCAGACCTCCGGGTTCAGCCCCAGCTTGCGCGCCAGGTTGGCAGCACGAACAGCATGTCGCCCAGCTCGTCGGCCAGGCGCGCCGGGTCGGCGTCCGGCAGCTCGGCGCGCAGCTCCGCCGTCTCCTCCGCCAGCTTGTCCAGCACCGCCGCCGGGTCCGGCCAGTCGAAGCCGACCCGGGCGGCGCGGGCGCTGACCTTGGCGGCGCGGGTGAGGGCAGGGAGCGCCACCGGCACCCCCGCCAGCGTGCCGCCCTGCTGCCGCGCGGCGCGCTCGGCGGTCTTGTGAGTTTCCCACGCCACCGCCTCCGCGCCCGCGAAGACGTGCGGATGGCGACGCAGCATCTTGTCGGCGATGCCGCGCGCCACGTCCGCGAAGGCGAAGCGGCCCGCCTCCTCCGCCAGCCGGGCATGGTACACCACCTGGAACAGCAGGTCGCCCAGCTCGTCCGGCAGCCCGGCCCAGTCCCGCCGGGCGATGGCGTCGGCGACCTCGTAGGCTTCCTCGATGGTGTAGGGCGCGATGGTGTCGAAGTCCTGCGCCTGGTCCCACGGGCAGCCGTCGGGGGCGCGCAGCCGGGCCATGATGTCCAGCAGGCGGCGCAGCTCGGCTTCGGCCTGGCCGGTCACGCGTTGCCGCCCCGGATCGCCCCGCGCGCCGCCCGCGTCACCTTCGCCATGGCGGCCCTGCCGCACAGGTCCAGCGCCGGCAGCCCGGCCGCAGCCTGGCCCAGATGGTCCGGGCGCGATCCGGCGGCTTCGGCCCGCGGGTCCGCATCCGGCCAGGGCCCGCGCCGGTTCTGCGCCAAGGCCATGATCACGTGACAGGTCATTCCAGGGTGCGCGCCAGTTCCGCTCGATGCCGCCGTTCCCACGCCATCCTGCACCCTGGCTTTCCGGCGCAATCCTTGCAAGGTCGAGCGGCAGGGCCTCGTCAACGGTTCGTCCCTCACGTGCCTGCCTGCCCGCGGCGCTTTCATTCGCCGCTCACGCGTGGATGCTGCGGGCCGCCCGGCCGGACGACGGCTACTTGTAGCCTTTGTCGTACAGGGTCCTCATCATGGCGGCCACGTCCGCCACGCTGCCGCTGATCAGGTAGGTCACGAACACGTTCTCGCCTTGCAGGAGGGGACCGTTGTAGACCACGTTCCATTTCGTGGTCGACCCGCAGTTGCGGAAGTCCCAGAGATGGAACGGCTCGCCTCGTGAGCCGCCATCCGCCTGCGAGACGCCGTACACCCCCATTGCGAAACTGCCGGACGAGTCGGAAACGATGACGCCTCCGTGACCCGACGGCGGAGCGTAGGAAAAGCTGGGGCGACCGACGCCCGGCGGCATGACGGTGCACGCATCGGGCACGCCCGCGCCCTGCAACTGGCCAGTTGACGCATCGAACGTGTGGAACGTTGCGAACTTGGCGGCAAGGTAGCCGGTTGGCATCTCCACCTTGGCTGACGCAACAGGGACCGGACTCACCACGTGGGTTTCGTATCGTCCGACCGGACCCAGCCCGGCGAAATCAAGGGTGAGGTTCTTGCCGATCTGCATGCCGGGATACACCACCGGGCTGTCTTCCGTCACTCCGCCGGAACCGAGCTGCTGCGCCCATTCGAGAGGGATGGAGCGCGTGACATGCACGCCGTCCGTGAGCTGGTTGTTCAGCACCGGAGAGCCGTGCCAGTTTGACCGCTGGCCATAGTGCGAGCCGCTGATGTGGTCCCCAGCTTCGGTGGGGTTGTAGAGGATGGCTGACCCGCCCGTCTGGTCATGGAAGAACACGGAGGATTGAAGGTATCGCCCGTAATCGTCTGTGTTGATGAACTCCTGGTTGTTCCAAACCCAGCTCGCGACGGCGCCCCCGGCCACCGAGTCCGAGCCTTCGCTGATGCCGCCCGCCGAGTAGTAGGCCAGGGAACTTCCCTCGTTGAAGAACCGGGTGTACCCGAACTTGCCGGAGAACGAGCTTTCCACGCTGTAGCCGCCCAGCGCGTCCCCGGCCACCGACGTCGCGTGGTCTCCGGTGGACCTGTTGTACAAACGCTCCAGGCTGCCCAGCCCTGGAACAGAGCGCTGGTTCGTCCACAAGGAACCCAGGAATCCTTCCGTCTTGTAGCCTCCTTCGCCCGGAAGGAAGGAATCCATGTGGTCCCTGCCGTTGTAAAGGCGGTACAGCACGCTCAAGCTCTCATCCCTGGCGACGTAGGCTATGGCTCCTGACGAGCTGTACCTATCCCTTTCAGCAGAGAAGATGGTGGTCGTGCGATCACCGTTGCCGACAGTGATCTCCCACAGGATCGAAAGCCTCAAGGTCGGCACCACGCTTTGCGCGGAACCCGAGAACGGCCACGCCGCCGTCATGCAAAGAACCGCGGCCCAAAAGCGTAAATTCATGGCCCTGCTCAAAGCACTCTGCACTGTCTTGCCAGAACCTCGCAGGGTGACGGTCAATGTCAACACCATGCCTTGCTCTTGAGGCAGCCGCTCACGCGTCGGGCATCATCGCCAGTCCGGTCCAGCTCCGTCCTCCCATGCGGCACGCTTGCAGCCTGCCTTGAAGCTCAGCTGTCCGCCCGTTGACGCCCGCGGCGCCGGCCCAGGCTGGCCGGCGGCGTTGACCCGGCAGCCGCCCAGGTGTGTCATCCCGTGCAAACGCGAGGGAGGCTGGAATGCGCGCCTGGGCCGTGGTCGAGAACGGGGCCGACCTGCGTGAGATGGAGCTGCCGACGCCGGAACCCGTCGGCAAGCAGGTCCTGCTGGAAGTCACCCATTGCGGCGTGTGCCACTCGGACCTGCACGTGTGGGAAGGCTACTACGACCTCGGCGGCGGCAAGCGCATGTCGCTGAAGGACCGCGGCGTGGTGCTGCCGCTGGCCATGGGCCACGAGATCGTCGGCCGCGTCGCCAAGCTCGGGCCGGACGCCGCGGGCGTGGCGGTGGGCGACGTGCGGATCGTGTATCCCTGGGCCGGCTGCGGCCAGTGCGAGCGCTGCCTGGCCGAGGAGGACAACCTGTGCGCCCAGGGCCGCTCCATCGGCATCTACCAGAACGGCGGCTACGCGACCCACGTGCTGGCCATGGAGCCGCGCCACCTGGTCGATCCCGGCGTCATCGACCCGGCGCTCGCCGCCACCTACGCGTGCAGCGGCATCACGGTGTATTCCGCCATCAAGAAGATCATGCCGCTGCCGCCCGATTCCCCCGTGGTGCTCGTGGGCGCCGGCGGGCTGGGGCTGAATGCCATCGCCGTGCTGAGGGCGCTGGACCACCAAAGCATCATCGCCGTGGACATCAGCGAGGGAAAGCGCGCCGCCGCCATCGCCGCGGGGGCCAGCCAGGTGGTGGACGGCTCCGGCGAGGGCGTGACCGACCGCATCCTGGCCGCCGCCGGCGGCCCGGTGCGCGCGGTGATCGACCTGGTGAACGGCGCCGCCACCGCCCGGTATGCCTTTGCAGCATTGGCCAAGGGCGGGCGGCTGGTGCAGGTGGGGCTGTTCGGCGGCGACTTCACCGTCATGCTGCCGGTCATGGCGATACGGGAGCTGACGGTGGGCGGCAGCTACGTCGGCAACCCGAAGGAGCTGCGCGAGCTGGTGGCGCTGGCGCAAACCGGCAAGCTGCAGCCGATGGCCATCTCGACGATGCCGATGCCAGAGGCCAACGCCGCGCTGATGCGGCTGCGGGACGGCAAGGTGACGGGGCGGGTGGTGCTGCGGGCGGCGTGAGGCTGGACCTGCACCGTCAAGTCCGGGCATGGCGCTGCAGAACGGTCAAGCCCAGGCGGGTCCAGGAACTCTCCTAGCCCGGCACTGCGCCCCGTTGCCGGCCCTCGGCTGCTGCCGACCCCGCCGCCATGTTCGCCGGCGCGCCGCTGCCCACCCGCAGCAGGGTCGCCAGGAAGGTGCGGCCCCACAGCACCGGGGTCGCCCCCTCGATGGCGCGCCAGCATTCCTGCCAGCGCTGCTGCCGCTCCGCCAGCGGCATCCGCAACGCCGCGTCCAGCGCGTCCGCCAGCTCGTCCGGGTCGTGCGGGTTCACGATCAGCGCCGTCCCGAGCTGCCGCGCCGCGCCGGCGAAGCGGGACAGCACCAGCACGCCGGGGTCCTGCGGGTCCTGCGCCGCCACGTACTCCTTGGCCACCAGGTTCATGCCGTCCCGCAGCGGCGTGACCAGGCCCACGCGCGCTTCCCGCATGTAGCCGCCCATGGTCGTCCGCGCGCTGGCCCGCGCCACGACGCGCAGCGGCGTCCAGTCCGGCTCGCTCCACTCGCTGTTGATGGCGCCCGCCTCGCGCTCCACCGCCTCGCGCAGGGTGCGGTAGGCGGTGACCTCCTTGCGGCTCTCGGCGGCGATCTGCAGCATGGTGACCCGGCGGCGCCAGTCGGGCCGGGTTTCCAGCAGCCGGCGGTAGCCGTGCAGGCGCTGGATCAAGCCCTTGGTCGGGTCCAGCCGGTCCACGCCGAGCACCAGCTTCTGGCCTTGCAGGCTGCGGCGCAACCGCTCGGCCGGGGCGCTGCGCCAGGCCTGCTCGGAGGTGGCGGCGAACTCCCGCGCCTCGATCTCCACCGGAAAGGCCCCGAGCCGCACCCGGCGGCCGTCCACGTGCAGCCATCCCCCGGTCAGCCGGGTGGCGCCCGCGAGCCGGTGGGCGGCTTCGGCGAAGTTCTCCACGTCGTTCTGGGTCTGGAAGCCGATCAGGTCCGCCATGACCAGGTCCCGGATCAGCGCCCCCGCCTCCGGCACGCTCGCCAGCATGTCCGCCGACGGGAACGGGATGTGCAGGAAGAAGCCGATCGGCGCCTTGACCCCGCGGGCGCGCAGCAGCGCCGGCATCGCCATCAGGTGGTAGTCATGGATCCACAGCTGGTCGGTGGGGCGCAGCAGCGGAGCCAGGGACGCCGCCATCCGCTCGTTGACCGCGCGGTAGGCCACGGCGTTGCGCCGGTCAAACGTCATCAGCTCCGGCATCGAGTGAAGCAGCGGCCACAAGGTGCTGTTGGAGAACTCGTTGTAGTAGCGGTCGTGGTCTGTTTCGGACAGGTCGATGGTCGCGTACTGGACGCCGCCTTCGACGTGGGACTTCACCTGGTGGTCGTTGGAGACGGTCCCGCTCCAGCCGAACCACAACCCGCCCCGCTGCGCCATCAGCCCGGACAGCGCGACGGCCAGGCCGCCCGCCGTGGCGCCGGAGTTGGGCGCCGGGACCCGGTTGGAAACAATGACGAGACGGTTCATCTGATGTCCAGGAGCGCCACTGGGAAGTTGGCCAACATATCCGACAAAGCCATCTGGCCCGTCATCACTTTGCCATCACCCTCTTCATCCGTCAGCACGTCTGCCCCTCGGCGGCCGGACAGGTTACGCGGCACCTCTATGAAGGTTGCGCCCCAACCAGCTGCGTCCGGCAACGGATGCGGCCCGATGCCGGGAAGCTGGGCGGGCAGGCGGGTCGCCACCATGATGCAGGCGCGCCCCTCGTGCACCCGGGCGAACGCCAGCACGTTGTCCGCCCGCTCGCCTTCCACCTTGAGCGGCAGGTAGCTTCCCTCGGTGAACAGCCCTTCGGAGGCGGCGCGGAACCGCAGGGCGCGGGCGATCACCGCCTGCTTGACCCGGCCGTCCTTCCACTCCGGCAGCAGCGCCGCCGGGCTTCGTCCGGCGGCCAGGGACTCCTCCCTGGCCGGGAAGTCCACCGGACGGCGGTTGTCCGGGTCCACCAGGCTGAAATCCCAGTACTCCGTCCCCTGGTACAGGTCGGGCACGCCGGGCGAGGTGATCCGCAGCAGCGCCTGGGACAGGCCGTTGACGGCGCCGGGCGCCGCGACCTGCTCCACGAACGCCGCGATGTCCTGCAGCACGCGGGACACCCGGTCCGGGTCCATCACCTGGCGCAGGAAGTCGCGGCAAGCCGCCTCGTAGTCCCCGTTCGGCTCCGCCCAGCCGGTGTGGCGCTTGCCTTCCCGCAGCGCCTTCTCCTGCCAGGCCGCCAGCCGCTCCTCCAGAACCGCCACCCCGTCGCGGTCCTCGGCCGACAAGCCGAGCGGCCACGCGCCGACCAGGCTCTCGTACAGCATGATCTCGTCGCAGGCGTCCGGCGCCAGGGCGCCGTCCACCTCCTTCTTCAGGTGGGCGTTGAGCCGGGTCCAGCGGTTGAGCGCCGCTTCCCACTCGCCCGGCAGCTCGCTGATCACGGCCAGGCGCGCCCGCGTGTCCTCGCCGCGCTTGTGGTCGTGCGTGGCGGTGGCCAGCAGCGCCAGAGGCAGGCGCTTGCGGCGGTCCCGCATGGCCGCATGGAACGCCGCGGGGGAGATCGCGAACTGCGACGGCTCCGTGCCGACCTCGTTGCGCGAGATCAGCCGGCCGTAGCGGTAGAACGAGGTGTCCTCGACCGACTTGGCGGCGGTCGGCGCCGAAAGCTGCTGGAACTTGACCATCGCGCGCAGCCGCTCCTGCCGCCGGGTGCCCGCCGGCACCTGGCGGATGCCGTCGCCGGACAGCCAGCCGCCCATCAGCTCCAGCAGGCCGCGGTCGGTGGCCCGCACCGTGCGGCGCGCGCCGGCCATGGCCCAGTCCATCTCCCGCTTGTCCGTCTCCGAGATGCCGCCCAGCCCGGCGTAGATGCGGTAGACGTGGAAATGCACCAGGATCTCCGTCAGCGTGCGTCGGATGGCGGTCAGCGTGTAGTCCCGCGTCGCCAGCTCGCGCCGGGCGATGCGGTGGACCGCCGCCGCCGTGGCGAACAGCTCGCTGGACAGACTTTCCCGCAGAATCTGCCGCCTGGCGGCCTTGGCTTCCGCTTCGAACGCGGCGGGCCGGCCGGTCAGGCCCGTCCACAGCGCCGTCAGCGGCGCTTCGCCCGCGCCGTCGTGCAGCACGGCGGACACCTCGTTCATGTAGTCGTAGCCGGTGGTGCCGTCCGTCAGCCACTCCTCCGACAGGCTTTCCTGCGGCGCCAGGATCTTCTCGATCCACAGCCCGGCGCGCTCGCCGCGCAGCTCCGCGGGACGATGCTCCGCCACCGTGTCCAACTGGCGGCGCAGCTTGCGGCAGTAGCCGCGCGGGTCGGCCAGGCCGTCCACGTGGTCGATGCGGACGGCGTCGATCAGGCCCTCGGCATACAGCCGCAGGATGGTGCGGTGGGTGTCGTCGAACACGGCCGGCACCTCGGCCCGCAAGCCGGCCAGGCCGTTCACGTCGAAGAAGCGCCGCCAGTTGATCTCGTCCGTGGCCGCCCGCCACCAGCTCAGCCGGTAGCTCTGGCGCTCCAGCAGCCGGTGCAGCCGGTCGCGCCCAGCCTCCGTCGCCGGGTCGTAGGCGCGCAGGCATTCCGCGATGGCCTGGGCGTAGTCCGGCGAGCGCAGCGCCTCCCGCGCCGCGGCGGCGTCCTGCCGCATCGCCTTGCGGTCGGTGGCGGACAGCTCGCTGAACGCCCGCGCCGGCTCCTCCAGCGGGCCGCCCTCCGTCAGCAGCACGGAAGGGTAGTCGCGCGGGTTGATCGGGAAGCGGTGGGAATAGTAGCCGACGAACAGCCGCCCATCCTCCGGGTCGAACTGCAGCGTCAACTCCTTGTTCTGCAAGCAATCCCCGTACGGGGAGCCGAGGAACGGCGCCAGCATCCGGCCGCGCAGGGAAGCGTCCGGCGGGTCCCAGTCGATGTCGAAATACTCGGCGTGCGCGCTGGCCCGGCCCCATTCCAGCACGTCCAGCCACCAGGCGTTGTCCGCGCCGCCGACGCCCATGTGGTTGGGCACGATGTCCAGCACGAGGCCCATGTCGTGGCGGCGCAGCTCGGCCACCAGCCGGCGCAGCGCCTCCTCGCCGCCCAGCTCCGGGTCGATCTGGTTGTGGTCCACGATGTCGTAGCCGTGGGTGGAGCCGGGGCGCGACTTCAGCAGCGGCGAGGCGTACAGGTGCGAGATGCCGAGGCTGGCATAGTACGGCACCAGCGCCGCCGCCGCGTCCATGGTGAAATCCTTGTGGAACTGCAGCCGGGCGGTGGCGGTGAACGGCTTCATGATCGTTTCCTCGCAGCATCCAGGCCTTGCAGGCGCGCCGCCACGGCAGGGGAGTCGAGCAAGGTCGCGGCCGGGGCGGGCATGCGGCGCTGCCAGTTGGGATGCTCGTCCAGCGTGCCCGGGAAGTTCGGCTGCTCGGGCAAGGCCAGCACGTCCTCCAGCGGGATCAGCGTCAGCGCGCAGGCGGCCCCGCCGACGTGCCGGACCGCGGCATCCACGGCGGCGTCCGGCTGGTCGGGCGGCGGCGGGGGGCCGTGGGCCGCGCCGCTGGCCCGCATGGCGGACCACAGCATGTCCCGGTCCCGATGGCGTTCATTGTGCTCGCGCGCCGCGCCGTCCCCGTCGATCTGCCCGAGGCGCTGCCGCCATCCGGTGTCCCGGCCCGACCACCAGCCCGCCACCGTCGCCAGGTCGTGCGTGCTGGTCATGGAAACCGCGCCGCGGTCCCACAGGCTGGGCGAGGTGAAGCCCTGGTCGTCCGCCCGCTCGAACCACAGCACCCGCATCCCCAGCACCCCGGCCGAGCTGATGCGTTCCTGGAAGCCTTCGGGCAGGGTGCCGAGATCCTCGCCCAGCACCACCGCGCGGTGGCGGTGCGACTCCAGGCGGATCAGGCGCAGCATGTCGTCCACCGGGAAGTGCAGGTAGACGCCGTCCGCCGGGCTGGCGCCGTCCGGCAGCACCCAAAGCCGGGCCAGGCCCATGGCGTGGTCGATCCGCACGCCGCCGGCATGGCGCATGGCCGCCCGCAGCATGTCGATGTAGGCGCCGTAGCCGTTCAGCTGCAGCCCGCGCGGGGAGAACGCGGCCAGGCCCCAGCTTTGCCCGCTGGTGTTCAGCAGGTCGGGCGGCGCGCCGACCGACAGCCCGAGCAGGGTCTGGTCCGGCCGCGCCCAGCACTGGCTGCCGCCGGGATCGACGCCCACGGCGAGGTCGGAGATGAGGCCGATCGCCATGCCGGCCTGCTTGGCGGCGCGCTGGGCGGCGCGGAGGCTGCGGTCGGCGATGAACTGGCGGAAGCCGTGGCGGAACACCTCGCGCTCGTGCTCCGCCGCGAAGGCCGCGACCGCTGAACTGTTCGCGTCCGACAGCCCGCCCGGCCAGTCGCGCCAAAGCCACGGCCCGTCCGCCTTCAAGGTGGCGGCCTGGATCGCCTCGAACCGGGCGTGGCCCTCCAGGGTGGCGCCCTCGGACCCGCGGAAGCGCAGGAACTCGTCCCACAGCGGGCCGCCGCGCTCCGCTTCGGCGAACATCTCGTCCAGGCGGCCCAGGCGCAGCCGGCTGCTGGCGGCCCAGTCCACCAGGTCGAGGGCCTCCAGCCGCTCCGCCTCCGCTCCCGAAAGGTCCAGCGCCGAATGCACCACGTTCAGCAGCGTGCGGCTGGACGGCGAGTAGGGGCTTGAGCGGCCGTGGGCGGCGGAGAACTGGGCGTGCACCGGGCTGATCGCCACCGCGGCCGCGCCATGCCTGGCGGCGTTGCCCACCAGGTCCGCCAGGCCGCCGAAGTCGCCCAGGCCGCCATCCCCGGGCCGGCGCAGCGAGTATAGCTGCGCCGCCAATCCCCACGGCCGCTGCCCGGGCGCCGCGTCCGCCACCGTCCAGCCCTGGGCGGGCGCCACGGCCACCACCGTCTCGGCGTCGCCGATGCGGAGCCGGTGGTAGCCAGGCTCGGCGGGCAGCGTAATGCCGCCGCCGTCCCGCACCGTGCCGCTGAGGCTGCCGCCGCCGTCCAGCTCGAACTCATAGGCGCCCGGCGGCACTGGCAGGCGCAGCACGCCGCCTGCCTCCCCGGTCACCAGGGGGGGCAGCCGCCCCGGGCTGCGCAGGGTGTCCAGGCTGTCGGCGATGGCGGACGGCGTGTCGGCCCCCAGGCCGAGCGCCGCCAGCACGGCACGGAGCGTGTCCTCGCCGACATCGTGCCAATCCCCGTGCACATCCTTCCAGCGGGCCGCCAGCCCTGCCGCGTCCGCCAGCTCGTGCAGGCTCAACGCGCCGGCTCGATCCAGACGGTGGCGGAACGCTCGACCAGGAAGCCGTACATCGCGCCGTCCCACGCGCCCGCGGGCACCTCGAAGATCATGTCCCCGGAGGGCATCGGGATGCCCGGCTTCTCGTCGCCCAGGTTGATCGCGATCACCAGCGTTTCCCCCGTGCCGAGCGTCCAGCGCGCCGCCAGCGCGTGCTTGCCGAGCACGCTCACCCCCGCGGTGCGCGCGCCCGGGATGCCCGGCGTCACGCGGTCCCGCCGCACCTGGAGCAGCCTTTGGACGAAGGACGCGTCGCCGCCGAAGTCGGGGATGGAGGCTTGGAACGTGCTGGCGGCGTTCGGGTCGGGGATGCTGTCGCGCCGCGCCGGGTCCTGGAAGGCGGCGAAGTGCTTGAACTCGGCGCGCCGGCCCTTGCGCACCAGCTCCGCCAGCTCGTCGTTGTGGTCGGTGAAGAACAGGAACGGCGTCTTGCTTTCCACCTCCTCGCCCATGAACAGCAGCGGGATGAAGGGCGACAGCAGCAGCAGCGCGGTGGCGGCCCGCAGCGCCTGCGGGTCCGCCAGCGCCGTCAGCCGCTCGCCCATGGCGCGGTTGCCGATCTGGTCGTGGTTCTGCAGGCAGATGACGAACGAGGTGGTGGGCAGGTGGCCGGACGGCTCCCCCCGCGGCTCGCCGCCGTGCTTGGACACCTGGCCCTGGTAGGCGAACCCCTCCGCCATGGACTTGGCCAGGTGCTGGACCGGGTCGGCGAAGTCCTCGTAGTAGCCCTCGCTTTCGCGCGTCAGCAGCACGTGCAGCGCGTGGTGCACGTCGTCCGTCCATTGCGCGTCGAAGCCGGGCGCGTCCGGGCCGGTGCGGATGTGGCGGGCGGCGTTGCCTTCATGCTCCATCACCAGGTGCACGTGGCGGCCGGGCTCGACCCCGGCGCGGATCGTGCGGGCCAGGTCGTCCAGGAACTCGGGGTCCTTGAAGGCGTGCACGGCGTCGAAGCGCAGGCCGTCCACCCGGTACTCGTTCAGCCAGTACAGCGCGTTCTGCTCGAAGTACTGCTGCACGGGCGCCTTGCGGAAGTCGATCGCGGCCCCCCAGGGGGTGTGCAGGTCCTCGCGGAAGAACGGCTTGGCGAAGGCGTGGATGTAGGCGCCGTCCGGCCCGAAGTGGTTGTACACCACGTCCAGGAACACCATCAGCCCAAGCCCGTGCGCCGCGTCGACCATGGCCTTGAACTGGTCCGGCGTGCCGTAGGCGGCGTCCGGCGCGTACGGCAGCACCCCGTCGTAGCCCCAATTGTGCGCCCCGGGGAAGTCGGCCACCGGCATCAGCTCGACCGCCGTGACGCCCAGGGCGGCCAGCCGCGGCAACTGGGCGCGGATGCCGTCGAAGCCGCCGAACACCCCGGCGTGCAGCTCGTAGATCACCGTCTCGTGCCAGGGGCGTCCGCGCCACTCCGCGTGCTGCCACTGGTAGCTGCGCGGGTCCACCAGCAGGCTCGCGTCGTGCACGTCCCCGGCCTGCGCGCGGGCGGCCGGGTCCGGGAACGCCATGCCGTCCGGGGCGGCGAACTTGTACGTGCCGCCGGCCTTGGCCGGCACGGTGGCCGTGTGCAAGCCCTCCGCCTCCGCCGTCATGGGGTGCTCGGCCCCGTCGAGCCGCAGCGTGAGCCGCTCGACGGACGGCGCCCAGACGCGGAACCGCGCCTGGCCGCCCTCCAGCTCGGCGCCGAACGGCAAGGCGTGGGCAAACCGCTCGGTCATGGGAGGCTCCGGGTCGGCCGCGGGATCACTCCGCGACGAGGATGATGGTCGCCAACGGAGGCAGGGTCAGCAGCAGCGAGGCGGGAAGGTCGTGGCTTGCAACGGCCTCCGCCTGCACGGCGCCGTTGTTGCCAACGTTGCTGCCGCCGTAGCTGGCGGCATCCGTGTTCAGCACTTCCCGCCACGCGCCGCCTTGCGGCGCCCCGAGGCGGTATCCGTAACGCGGCACCGGCGTGAAGTTGCACACAACCAACGCAGGCGCCGCGCCATCGCCGCCGAGCCGGAGGTAGGCGAGCACGCTCTGCTCGGCATCCCCGCTCACCACCCAGCGGAAGCCCTCCGGCTCGCAGTCCATCCGGTGCAGCGCCGGCAGGCCGCGGTACTGCGCGTTCAGGTCGCGCACCAGGGATTGCACGCCGCGGTTCTCCGGCTGGTCCAGCAGGTGCCAGTCCAGGCCGTGGTCATGGTTCCATTCCCGTTCCTGGGCGATCTCGCAGCCCATGAACAGCAGCTTCTTGCCCGGGTGCGTCCACATGAAGCCGAGATAGGCCCGCAGGGTGGCGAACTTCTGCCAGCGGTCCCCCGGCATCTTCCCGAACAGCGATCCCTTGCCGTACACCACCTCGTCGTGGCTGATCGGCAGCACGAACTTCTCGCTGTAGGCGTACATCAGGCCGAACGTCATCTTGTCGTGGTGGTGCTTGCGATACACCGGCTGCTCTTCGGCGTAATCCAGCGTGTCGTGCATCCAGCCCATGTTCCACTTGTAGGTGAAGCCGAGTCCGCCCTCGTCGGCGCTGCGGGTGACGCCGGGCCAGGCCGTGCTTTCCTCCGCGATCAGCATGGCGCCCGGCGCGCGTTCGGCCACCGCGCGGCTCAGTTCTTGCAAGAAGGCCACCGTTTCCAGGTTCTCGCGCCCGCCGTATTTGTTCGGCACCCACTCGCCGGCCTTGCGGCTGTAGTCGCGGTACAGCATGGAGGCCACCGCATCCACCCGGATCGCGTCGGCATGGTAGTGCTCCAGCCAGAACAGGGCGGAGCCGATCAGGAAGGCGCGCACCTCGTTGCGGCCGAGGTTGTAGATCAGCGTGTTCCAGTCCTGGTGGAACCCTTCGCGCGGGTCCTGGTGCTCGTACAGCGCCGTGCCGTCGAAGTGCGCCAGGCCGTAGCTGTCGGTCGGGAAATGCGCCGGCACCCAGTCCAGGACCACGCCGACCCCGGCGGCATGGCAGCGGTCCACGAAGCGGGCGAACGCCTCGGGCGGGCCGAGCCGGGAGGAGGGGGCGAACTGGCCCAGCGGCTGGTAGCCCCAGGAGCCGCCGAACGGGTGCTCCATGATCGGCAGCAGCTCGATGTGGGTGAAGCCCAGCCCGGCGGCGTACGGCACCAGCTGGTCGGCCAGCCGGTCCCAGCCGTCCACGCCCATGCTGGCCGCCGGCGACCAGGACCCGGCGTGCACCTCGTAAACCGAGATCGGCGCGCCCTCGGCCTGCCGCGCCGCGCGGCTCGCCACCCACTCGCCGTCCGTCCAGGGATACGGCGCGTCGTCAACCACGACGGAGGCCGTCAGCGGCGGGATCTGCGCGGCCCAGGCCACCGGGTCGGCCTTCAACGGCAGCCTTTCGCCCCCCGGGCCGAGGATTTCGTACTTGTAAAGCACCCCCGCGCCGATGCGCGGCACGAACAGCTCCCACACGCCGGGGCCGTGGCGCTTGCGCATGGGATGGCGGCGGCCGTCCCAACCGTTGAAGTCCCCCACCACGGACACGCGCTGGGCGTTGGGCGCCCACACGGCGAAGCGCACGCCGGCCACGCCTTCCATCTCGGCCGGGTGCGCCCCCATGCAGCGGCCGAAATCGCGGTGGCGGCCCTCCGCCAGCAGGTACACGTCCAGGTCGCCCAGCACGGGCGGGAAGGAGTACGGGTCCTCCGTTTCCCAGCTCGCCGCCCCCTGGCTGACCCGCAGGCGGTACGCCCGGCGCGTTTCCGCCGGTCCGGCGAAGAACCCGGCGGGATGCACGCGCGTCAGCTCCGCCACCGCCAGCCCGGTGTCCCGCTCCACCACCGACACCGCGTCCGCACCGGGGAAGAAGGCGCGCACCGTGCCGTCGTGCGGCCCCAGCACGGCGAACGGGTCGCCGTGGCGGGCCTCCACGATGGCCTGGACGGCGCCGTCGTGCAGGCCGGGCAGCGCGTCGGAGATCACGTCAAGCATCGGCGCCCTCCGGCGGCAGGTTCAGCAGGCGGGCGGCGATGGCGTGCAGCCCTTGCAGCGGGATGCCGAGCCAGCCGGGGCGGTTGGCCGCCTCGTAGCGGATCTCGTAGGCGGCCTTTTCCAGCAGGAACAGGTCGAGCATCGCGGCCTCCCCCGCCGGGGACACCCACTTGGCCGGCGCCTCGGCCAGCACCGCCCGGTAGGCGTCCAGGAACGCCGTCTCCGCCCCCGCCCGGAAATGCCGCAGCATCTCGGCCCGGCGGCCGGCGGCGGCGGGGCTGGTCGCCACCCGGCCCGGCAGCGCCGCGGCGGCGGCGTAGTCGAACGAGCGCAGCAGCCCGGCCACGTCCCGGATGGCGCAGGACTTCGCCCGGCGCTGCTCCATGGTGCGCGCCGGCTCCCCCTCGAAGTCGATCAGGTAGGCGTCCGACTGCACCACCAGAACCTGGCCCAGGTGGAAGTCGCCGTGCACCCGGGTCCGCAAGGAGCCATGGCCGGCCGCCGCCAGCCGGCGCGCCGCCTGGCGCAGCCCGTCCGCGTGGCCGATGACGGCGCGCGCCAGCCGCTCGGTCCCCGCGCTCGGCCATTCCGTCACCCGGCCCAGCATGTCCAGCGCCAGGTCGATCTGCTCCACCGCGCCGTCCGCCCAGCCTCCCAAGGCGGCGGCGTCCATCGGCTCGGGGGTGAACGCCGGGTCGTCGCTGGGGGAGGCGAACACGGCGTGCAGCTCGCCCAGGCGCTTGCCGATGGCGGCGGCGAACACGTCGTAGGCGGCGAAGGCCTCCGCCTCGTTCTCGCCCTCCTCCTCGGTGTCCGCGGCCTTGGCGGTGGTGAGGTCGTCGAGCGTGCGCTCCAGGAACTCCAGCGTCCAGCCCCAGCCGTCGCCCTGGTTGCGCACGAAGCCCTGCACCAGGCCCAGCGTGTTGGGCGTGCCGTCCGGGTCCACCCGCACCACCTCGCCGTACAGCGGGGCGGTGTTGGCGAAGCCGCGCTCGGTCAGGAACCGGGTGATCTCGCCCTCCGGATGCACCCCGGGGGTGACCCGGCGCACCACCTTCATCACCACCGCGTCGCCCACGATCAGGGAGGAGTTGGACTGCTCGGCGGACAGCCGGCGGATTTCCGCGTCCTCCGCCAGCTCCAGCTCCGCCATCAGGGAGGTCGGCCGGAACTCCAGCTTGCCGCCATCAAACGCCACGTGGGAGCTGTGCCGCAGGTTGCGCAGCATGGCACGGGCGAAGGCGTCGATGGCGAAGGCGTCCGTCAGGTAGCCCACGCGCGGCCCGAGCCGGACGCGCGCCAGGGCGAGCTGGGACGGCAGGTTGCCCACCGATTCGTCGTCCCACACCACGCCCATCGGCAGGGCGTAGCGCTCCGTCCGGTCGCCGAACTGCGCCTCGACCTCCGTGATGAACATCGGCTCCGGCGCCGGATGGATCTGCGCGAAATACGCCACGCTCACCCCGGTCAGCTTCTCCGTCTTGGAGGCGAACCAGCGGCGCTTGGGCAGGTAGGCCGGCAGCGCCTCCTTCTCCAGGAGGGAGCGGCCGTAGCCGGGACGCACCTCCTCGACGGAGCTGCGCAGCACGATGGTGGCGAACTCGGGCATGCCTTCCGGCTGCGGGGTGTGCCATGCGGGCATTTGAGCATCCGATGCGATCTGGAACCAGTAGAAGGTGAAGGGCGGCAAGGTCAGCAGGTAGGGCAGCTGGCCGATGTTGGGGAACACGGAGCCGCCCACGATGTCGATCAGCACGCGGCCCTGGAACGCCGACAGGTCCAGCTCCACCGCTTGCGCCGAGCGCGACAGGTTGGAAACGCACAGGATGGTTTCCTCCCCGCCGTCCTCCCACTCGCGCAGGTAGGCCAGCACCTTGCGGTTGCTGGGATACAGGAAGCGCTGCGTGCCGCGGCCGAACGCCTTGTGGTTCTGCCGCACCGCCAGCATCCGCCGCATCCAGTTCAGCAGCGAGTACTGGTCGCTGGCCTGCGCTTCCACGTTCACGGCGGCGAAGCCGTAGATCGGGTCCATGATCGGCGGCAGCACCAGCTTGGCCGGGTCGGCGCGGGAAAAGCCGCCGTTGCGGTCCACCGACCACTGCATGGGCGTGCGCACCCCGTCACGGTCGCCGATGAAGATGTTGTCGCCCATGCCGATCTCGTCGCCGTAGTAGATCACCGGCGTGCCCGGCATGGACAGCAGCAGCCCGTTCATCAGCTCGATCCGGCGGCGGTCGCGCTGCAGCAGCGGCGCCAGGCGGCGGCGGATGCCGAGGTTGAGCCGCGCCCGGCGGTCGGCCGCGTAGGTCTCCCACAGGTAGTCGCGCTCGCCGGAGGTGACCATCTCCAGCGTCAGCTCGTCATGGTTGCGCAGGAACACCGCCCACTGGCAGTTGGACGGGATGGCGGGCGTTTGCCGCATGATGTCGGTGATCGGGAAGCGGTCCTCCCGCGCGATGGCCATGTACATGCGCGGCATCAGCGGGAAGTGGAACGACATGTGGCATTCGTCGCCCTCGCCGAAGTACACCTGGGCGTCCTCCGGCCACTGGTTCGCCTCGGCCAGCAGCATCCGGCCGGGGGCGTGGATGTCCAGCTCGGCGCGTATCTTCTTCAGGATGGCGTGGGTTTCGGGCAGGTTCTCGTTGTTGGTGCCCTCGCGCTCCACGAGGTACGGCACCGCGTCCAGCCGCAGCCCGTCGATGCCCAGGTCCAGCCAGAAGCGCATGATGGAGAGCACCTCCTCCATCACCGCCGGGTTGTCGAAGTTCAGGTCCGGCTGGTGGGAGAAGAAGCGGTGCCAGTAGTACTGCCCCGCCGTGTCGTCCCACGTCCAGTTGCTCTTCTCCGTGTCGGTGAAGATGATACGGGTGCCCTCGTATTTCTCGTCCGTGTCGGACCAGACATAGAAGTCGCGCTCCGGGCTGCCCTTCGGCGCGGTCCGGGCGCGCTGGAACCAGGGGTGCTGGTCCGAGGTGTGGTTGATCACCAGCTCGGTGATGACGCGCAGGCCCCGCTCGTGCGCCGCCTGCACGAAGGCCTGCGCGTCCGCCAGGGTGCCGTAGTCCGGATGCACCCCGCGGTAGTCGGCGATGTCGTAACCGTCGTCGCGCCGCGGCGAGGGATAGAACGGCAGCAGCCAGATGGCGGTGACGCCCAGCTCGGCGATGTAGTCGAGCTTGCCCAGCAGGCCGCGGAAGTCGCCCACCCCGTCGTTGTCGCCGTCGAAGAAGCTCTTGAGGTGGAGCTGGTAGATGATGGCGTCCTTGAACCAGCTCGGGTCCTCGGCGTCGGCAGCGGCGGAGATCGCGGGTTGGACAGCGGTGTCGGGCAATCGGACCTCGGTTCAGGAGAGCAGGCGGATGGACCAGATGGCGTAAGGGCGGCCAGGGTCGAGCCGGACGGATTGGTATTTGCCGCGCCAGGTCGCCCGAGTCCCGTCTAGCACGTCCTCTGCCTCGAAGGCAGCGTCCTCGTCGGCGCCCCAGAGCCAGAACGGGAACTCCCAGCCGGTTTGCTGCGGCCGGTCCGGGTCGAACGAGATGGCCGCCACCACGACGTTGCTCCGGTCGGGCGTGGCCTTCATGAACACGCTCACCGCGTCGTTGCCGGCGGGCAGGAAGGTCGTGTTCAGGTGGCTGCGCAGCGCCGGGTTGGCCCGGCGCACCCGGTTCAGCGCCGTGATCTCCGGCACGATGTTGCCCGGGCGGTCCCAGTCCCAGGCGCGGAGCTGGTACTTCTCGCTGTCGAGGTACTCCTCCTTGCCGGGCACCGGCGCGCCTTCGCACAGCTCGAAGCCGTTGTACACGCCCCACAGCCCGGACAAGGTGGCGGCCAGCGCCGCGCGGACCAGGTAGGACGAGCGCCCGGCGCCCTGCAGGTACAGCGGGTTGATGTCCGGCGTGTTGACGAAGAAGTGCGGGCGGAAGAACTCGCGCGGCCCCGGCTCGGCCAGCTCCTCCATGTACTGCTCCATCTCCCGCTTGGTTTCGCGCCAGGTGAAGTAGGTGTACGACTGGCTGAACCCCACCTTGGCCAGGCGGTACATCACCTTGGGCCGGGTGAACGCCTCCGCCAGGAACACCGCGTCCGGGTAGCGCTGCCGCACGGCGCCGATCATCCACTGCCAGAACGGCAGCGGCTTGGTGTGCGGGTTGTCCACCCGGACCAGCCGGATGCCCTGCTCCATCCAGAACATCACCGCCTCCGCCAGCGCCACCCACAGCCCCGGGATGGCGTCGGCCGCGTAGAAATCGACGTTGACGATGTCCTGGTACTTCTTCGGCGGGTTCTCCGCGTACTTGATCGACCCGTCCGGCCGCCAGTCGAACCAGCCGCGGTGCTGCTTCAGCCACGGGTGGTCGGGCGAGCACTGGATGGCGAAGTCGATGGCAATCTCCAGGCCGTGCTCGGCCGCCGCGGCGATCAAGTGCTGGAAGTCGGCCATCGTGCCCAGCTCGGGATGCAGCGCGTCGTGCCCGCCCTCCTCCGAGCCGATCGCATACGGGCTGCCCGGGTCGTCCGGACCCGGCGTCAGCGTGTTGTTGGGCCCCTTGCGGTTGCTGCGGCCGATCGGGTGGATGGGCGGGAAGTACAGCACGTCGAACCCCATCGCCCGCACGCGGGGCAGGTGGCGCTCCACGTCGCGGAAGGTGCCGTGGCGCGTCGGGTCGTCGCTCATGGAGCGCGGGAACACCTCGTACCAGGCGGCGAAGGCGGCGCCGGGGCGCTCGGCGTCGATGCGGACGGGGCGGGGCAGGGTGGCGGCGCGCGGGCGGTCGTCGGCCTGCGCCATCAGCTCCGCCATCTCCGGGGACAGGAACCGCGCCAGCTTGGCCGCATCGTCCATGCCGCCCAGCTCGGCCAGCGCCGCCCGCACCGCCATGCCGACGCTGCCCTGCGCGCGCTCGGCGGCGCGGGCCAGCAGCGCCATGCCTTCCCGCAGCTCCAGCGCCACGTTCAGCTCCGCCGCGCTCTTCTTGGCGATCTCGTCGCGGTAGCTGGCGAACGCGTCGCGCCAGGCCTGGATGCCGTACTCGTAAGCGCCGATCCGGGTCAGCGGCAGCTCCGCCACGTACCGGTCGTTGCCGGCCGGCGCCATGCGGACCTCGTGATGTGCCCTGCTGCCCGGCTCGCGCCCCGGTTCGCGCCCCGGTTCGCGCCAGTGCAGCGCCACGCCCAGCTTGTCGTGCCCGTCGCACACCACGTCCACCGAAACCGTCACCGCCTCGCCCACCAGCCGCTTGACCGCGAGCGAGCCGTCCTCCACGCAGGGCGAAGGGGCCTCGATCGCCACCCGCGGCCCGTTGGCGAAGCGGCGCGCGGCCTCCGCGTCCAGCTTGCCGCCGGCGTCCGCCTTCGCCGCGGCCTCGGCGGCGAACACCAGCAGCTCGCCCGGCGCAAGCTGGACGGGCGTGCCGGGGCGGAGCGCGAGGCCGCCGCCCGCCTGCTGGAACGGCGCGAAGCAGCCGTCGATGGCGGACAGCAGCCCGGCCGGGTCCACCGCGCAGGGGCGGCCGCCGTCCGTGTTGAGCAGCTTCAGCGTCGCGCGCCGGGCGAAGCGGGCATCGGCGGCATCCGTGCGCAGCACGGAGAGCGGCGCGGCCGACAGC
>CAXTNC010000027.1:0-23860 GCA_964245495.1 uncultured Acetobacteraceae bacterium | reverse complement strand
GTGCTGCAATTGCTGCTGCGGTTCTACGACCCCCAGGCCGGCGCGGTCCGGCTGGACAGCGTGGACCTGCGCGAGGCGGACCCGGCTGCCGTGCGCGCCCGCCTCGGCCTGGTGCCGCAGGACCCCGTGGTGTTCGGCGCCGACGCCTGGACCAACATCCGCTTCGGCCGTCCCGGCGCCACGGACGCCGCCGTGCGCGCCGCCGCCCGCGCCGCGCATTGCGGCTTCATCGACGCGCTGCCGCAGGGCTGGGACACCTTCCTGGGCGAGAAAGGCGTCCGCCTGTCCGGCGGGCAGCGCCAGCGCATCGCCATCGCCCGCGCCGTGCTGCGCGACCCGGCGGTGCTGCTGCTGGACGAGGCCACCTCCGCGCTGGACGCGGAAAGCGAGCACGCGGTGCAGCGCGCCCTGGCGGCGCTGTCGCGGGGGCGCACCACGCTGGTGATCGCCCACAGGCTGGCCACGGTGCGGCGGGCGGACCGGATCGTGGTGATGGAGGAGGGCCGCATCGTGGCCTCCGGCACGCATGACAGCCTGGTGCGCGGCGGCGGGCTGTATGCCCGGCTGGCGGCGCTGCAGTTCACGGAGGCGGCTTGATGCGTGCTAAGCTTGATAGAGTCTCATGGAGATGTTGAAGCGCCATGTCCGACAATCTCGTGCTTGAGCTGCTGCGCGCCATCCGTGCTGACCTTGGGCAGCTCTCGGCTGACGTGCGTGAGGTGAAGCACCGCCTAACGTCACTGGGGATGGGCATGGCCGGGATGCGGCGCGACATCGCCGGGCTTTACGAGCAGGGAGCCGCCTCGAGTTTGAGGAGCGATACGCTGGAGGATCGCGTGCAAAGGATAGAGCGCCGGCTCGAACTGATTCCTTGAGCCTCATGCCGCCTTGCGGTCCCGGCTTGGCGTCTTCGCGCCGCCCGCATCAGGCGGGACTGCGCTCCGTCGCGTAGCACAGCAGGGCCAGCATCGGCAGCGCCAGGCCCGCCCAGCACACCAGCGGCCAGCCGCCGTGCGCGAACGTCCAGGCCCCGGCGGCGGAGCCGAGCGCGCCGCCCATGAAGAAGATCGCCATGTACAGCCCGTTCAGCCGGCCGCGCAGCTCGGCGCCCAGCGAGAAGATCGCGCGCTGCCCCAGCACCAGGTTCGCCGTCACGCCGAAATCCAGCAGGATGGCGGCGACCACCAGCACCCCCAGAGAGGCCGCCGAACCGGACTGGCCCCACCGCATCAGCAGGAACGACAGCGCCGCCAGCGCCATGGCCGCCCCCGTCACCGGGCGGGTCCAGCCGCGGTCGGCGGCGCGGCCGGCGAGCGGGGCGGACACGGCGCCGGCCACCCCCGCCAGCGCGAACCAGGCGATGCCGTTCTGCGTCAGGTGGAAGCTGCCGGCCAGGACCAGCGGCGCCGCCGTCCAGAACAGGCTGAACGCGCCGAACAGGCAGGCGTGGTACAGCGCGCGCCGCCGCAGCAGCGGGGTGTCGCGCAGCAGCCCGGCCATGGACAGCAGCAGCCTGCCGTAGCGCAGCCCCGGCGGCGGCCGGCGCACCGGCAGCGCCGCCCGCAGCACGGCGGCCAGCGCCACCATGGCCGCCGCCGACAGGAAGAACACCGCGTGCCAGGACAGCGCCGCGGTGACGAAGCTGGCGGCGGGCCGGGCGAGCATGATGCCCAGCATCAGCCCGCTCATCACGTTGCCCACCATGCGGCCCCGCATCGCCTCCGGCGCCAGGTGGGACGCGTACGGCACCAGCACCTGCGCGGCCACGGAGCCAACGCCTGTCGCCAGCGCCGCCAGCAGGAACGGCAGGGCGTGGCCGGACAGCCCGGCCGCCGCCAAGGCCAGGGCGCTCAGCCCCACGGCGGCCAGCGCCAGGCCGCGGTTCTCGAACACGTCGGCCAGCGGCACCACCAGCAGCAGCCCGGCGCCGTAGCCGAGCTGCGTCATGGTCACCACCAGCCCGGCGGCTTGCGGCGACAGGCCGAGCGAGGCGCTGACCGGGCCTGCCAGCGGCTGCACGTAGTAGATGTTGGCCACGATCAGCCCGCAGGCCGACGCCAGCAGCAACGTGAGCCACGCCGGCACGGCGGCGATGGCGGTCGGGGATGTCGCGGTGCTCAAAGCGGGCCTCCGGGGTGCGGTGCGCCAAGGCCGGCTGCCTTGCCAGGTTGCCTCGGCATCCGCATGTGGGGCTTTCCGCGACATACGGAGGCCCGCCGTGTCCGCTTCGCCCTTCCTTTGCGGCAACTACGCGCCCGTGCCCGACGAGCTGGCCATCCACGGCCTGCCGGTCGCAGGCGCGCTGCCCCCCGGCCTCGACGGCACGCTGTACCGCAACGGCCCCAACCCGCACGTTCCGCCTGCTGAGCCGTACCACTGGTTCACCGGCGACGGCATGGTGCACGCGGTCAGGCTCGGGGACGGCCAGGCCAGCTACCGCAACCGCTGGGTCCGCACCCCGCGCTTCACCGCGGAAGCGGCGGCCGGGGAGCCGCTGTTCGCAGGCTTCGGCCGTCCGGTGCCGCGCACCCCGCCGGGCCTGGACACGGGGGTCGCCAACACGCACGTGCTGCCCCACGCGGGCCGGCTGCTGGCGCTGGAGGAGGCGCACCTGCCCACCCGGCTCGACGGGAGCGACCTTTCGACCCTGGGGGTCGAGGATTTCGGCGGCGCGCTGTCCGGCCGCTTCACCGCGCATCCCAAGCGGGACCCGGCGACCGGCCAGCTCGTCTTCTTCAGCTACTCCGCCACCGGCCCGTTCAGCCCCGGCCTGTCCTGGGGCACGGTGGAGCCGGACGGCCGCGTGTCCTGCCAGGAGGTGTTCCAGGCGCCCTACAGCAGCATGGTGCACGATTTCGGGGTGACGGCGCGGCACGTGGTGTTCCCCGTGCTGCCGCTGACCGGCAGCATGGACCGCGCCATGGCCGGGCAGCCGCCCTTCGCGTGGGAGCCGGGGCGCAGCGGCCTGCTGGGGGTGCTGCGGCGGGACGCGGGCGCGGCCAGCCTGGCCTGGTCGGAGATGGCGCCCTGCTACGCCTTCCACGTGATGAACGCCTTCGACGCGGACGGCGCCGTGATGATGGACGTGGTGGAGTACGACACCGCCCCGTTCTTCCCCGTGGCCGACGGCAGCGCCCCGGCGCCCGCCTCCGGCCGCCTGTGCCGCTGGCGGGTGGACCCGGCGGGCCAGGCCCCGGTGCAGCGCGAGGTGCTGGACGACGCGCCCGGCGAGTTTCCCCGCATCGACGAGCGCCGCGCCGGGCTGCCCTACCGCCACGGCTGGCGCATCAGCCCGGCGGACGGGGCGGACCGGGTGCTGCACCACGACCTGGACCGCCGCACCCGGGCGGAGTTCCCCCTGCCGCCGGGCGAGCGGGCGTCGGAGGCGGTGTTCGTGCCGCGCGGCCCGGACGCCGCCGAGGGCGACGGCTGGCTGCTGCTGGTGGCGTGGCGGCCGGGGCCTGGCACCAGCGAGCTGTGGGTGCTGGACGCGCAGGCGGTGGCGGCGGGGCCGGTGGCGTCCGTGCGCCTGCCGCGCCGGGTGCCGTTCGGCTTCCATGGCAGTTGGGTGCCGGCTGGGGTAGCCTGACCCGGCATGGCGGAGGGTGGCGGATGAGTCGGGTGGTGTTGCTGGCGCTGTGCGCGGCGTCGTTGGGCGGGTGCGGGCTGGTGGCCGCGCCGTGCCGGGTGGGGTCGGCAGCGCTCAAGATCGTGCCGGTCGTGGGGCAGATCGCGGCCGCGCCGACGGACGGGTGCGCCAACGTGATCGACCCGACGCCGACGCGGAGCTGAGGCCGGAGCCAGCGCCGCGCGCCGGGCCGTTTCACGGGCCTTCAAGGCGTTGGGCCTTCGCGGCATTGGGACCTGCGGGTTCTCAGGCCGTGGCCCAGCAAGCCACGAGCGGCGTTTGCACCACGGCGCACTTGTCCGCCCCCGCCACGGCCGCGAACGCCGCGGCGAGCCGCTCGCGCTCCTCCGCCGTGCTCGCGCCGTGCTCAACCATCGTCGGCCACGACTCGAACAGGGAGTACTCCCACAGCCGCTTCTCTTCCCCGCGCAGGTGGACCGGCTGGATCAGCGCGAGGTCCGGCAGCGCCAAGCCTGCGTTCCGGAACATGGCCGGGAGCTTCATGCCGATCTCGTAGTCCCGGCCCCGCGCCTTGCCGACATCACGTATCAACTCGCGCAGCCGCGCGTAGCAGGGCGCTGCGGGGAAGCTGCGCAGCCCGTTGATGTCCATGTCGAAGGCGATCACCAGGCCTCCCGGCTTGGCCAGCGCCGCCATCTCGCGGACGGCCGCGAGCGGGTCCGTCATGTGGCACAGCAGGAGGCGGCAATGGACGATGTCGAAGCTGGCGCGCGGCAGCCCGCTCGCCTCGGCGCTCGCCTGGAGGCAGCGGACGTTGCGCAAGCCCTGCGCGGCGGCCTGGCGCCGCACAACGGCAAGCTGCTCGGGCGAGACATCGACGGCGCACACCTCGCCCGCCGGGCCGACCTGGGCGGCAAGCCAGTTCGTCGTCGAACCCGTGCCGCATCCCAGGTCGGCAACCCTCATGCCGGCGCTCAGGCCGCGTGCGGCGAGTATGCGGTGGCACTCAGGGCTGTAGACCTTGTCCAGAAGCGCCAGGCGGGTGGCGCCTGCATCGCCGGTTTGAAGGATGTAGTCCGAGTTCATGCCAGGGTTCCTGCGTCGTTGGATGGGGGCGGCCTTGGCTGTGCAGCGTCGGCCGTGCAGCGTCAGCCGCGGAACAAGGCGGGAAGGCCATGCGCTGATCAACCCCCGGCGCGGCCGTGCGCCGGGAAGCCGGGGTTTTCGCGGCGGAAGGCCGGCGATGCGGCCAGGCCGCCGGCGCCCGACGCGGCCACGCCGGCCCCTACCGCATCAGCATCGCCTTCAGCGCCACCGCCATCTTGCGCCCGTACGGCGGCGCCAGGAACTCGAACCCGCTGAACCGCCCCGCCTTGTATGTCCCCCGCGCGTGGGAGAACCGGCGGAAGCCGTCGCGGCCATGGTAGGCCCCCATGCCGGAAGGTCCCACGCCGCCGAACGGCAGGTCGTCCTGGATGCAGTGCATCAGCGCGCTGTTCACCGACACGCCGCCGGACACCGTGCGGTTCAGCACGGCGGCGAGCTGCGCCGGGTCCTTGGTGAAGGGGTACAGCGCCAAGGGCCGCGGACGCTCGTTGACGAAGCGGATGGCGTCGTCCAGGTCGCAGTAGCCGATCACCGGCAGGATCGGGCCGAAGATCTCCTCCTGCATCAGCGCCCCGTCGAGCGGCGGGTCCAGCACCACGGTCGGCGCCATGCGCCGCTCGGCGGGCGCGTCCTGCGCGCGCAGCAGCCGCGCGCCGCCGGCCTCCGCCTCGCGCAGCAAGCCGTGCAGCCGGTCGTGGTGGCGGTCGGACACGATGCTGGTGCAGTCCGGGTTGCCGGCGACCGTGGGGTACATGCGCCCCGCCGCGTCCATCACGGCGGCGGCGAAGCCGTCCACCTGGTCGGCCGGCACCAGCGCGTAGTCCGGCGCGATGCAGGTCTGCCCGGCGTTGAAGAACTTGCCCAGCGCCACCGTCTTCGCTGCCGCAGTCATGTCGTAGCCGCGGCACAGGATGGCCGGGGACTTGCCGCCCAGCTCCAGCGTCACCGGGGTCAGCGTTTCGGCGGCGGCGCGGGCCACCAGGCGGCCGACCGCGGTGGAGCCGGTGAACAGCAGGTGGTCCAGCGCCAGGGCGCACACCGCCTGCGCCACCGCCGGGCCGCCCGTGACCACGCTGACCTGCGCCGGGTCGAGCGCCTCCGCGAGGAGGCGGGCGAACAGGGCGGAGAAGCGCGGCACGAGTTCGGACGGCTTGACGATCACCCGGTTGCCGGCCGCCAGCGCATCGACCAAGGGGCTGACGGTCAGCAGCAGCGGGTAATTCCATGGCGAGACGACCGCCACGCAGCCGAGCGGCACGTGGTCCACCCACGCGCGGCCGGGCTGGAAGCTCAGGTCGACCCGGCGCGGCTCCGGGCGCATCCAGCGCCGCAGGTTCCGCCGCGCGTTGCGGATGGAGGCGAGTGCCGGCACCAGCTCCGCCACGATGGTTTCCGGCCGCGCGCGGTTGCCGAAATCGGCGGAGATCGCCTGCGCGATCTCGTCCTTGTGGGCGCGCAGCATCGTATCCAGCGCCGCCAGGGCCGCGAGGCGCTGCTCGGCCGTGGGCGCGCCGTCCCGCGCCTGCGCCTGCCGCTGCATCTGCAGCAGCCGGGCGGGAGCGGCAGTGTCGCCGGCGTCGATGGCCGGCATCGTCGTGTCCATGGCGGCGGTCCCTTCGTTTGCCCTGGTCGTCTGCCCTGGCCGTCTGCCCTGGCCGTCTGCCCTGGCCGTTTGCTCTGGCCGTTTGCCCTGGCCAGGGGGTCGTCCCAGCCTATCCTGGCTCAGCCAAGGATGCACGGCGATGGTCGGGCTGCACACCTGCGACATCCCGAACGGCCGCAAGATCAGCATCGCGCTGGAGGAGATGAGCCTGCCCTGCAGCGTCCACGTGACCGACATCACCCAGGGCGAGCAGCACCGGCCTTTCTCGCCACCAGTCCCGATGGCCGCATCCCCGCCATCATCGACCCGGACGGACCCGGCGGCGCGCGAAGGCGAGCAGGTCGGCCGTGCCGGCGGCCGGGCGGCGGTGGGGCGCCGGGTCAGCCATCGGCCAGCAGCGCCCAGCGTTCGTGGTCGCGCCAGGCGCCGCCGATGTGCAGGTAACCGGGGGACAAACCCTCATAGTGGAAGCCGACCCGGCGGATCAGGGCGATGGAACGCAAGTTGCCCGGCTGGATGTTGGCTTCCAGGCGGTGCAGGCCCACCTCGCTGAAAGCATAGTCCGCCGCCAGCCGCACCGCCTCCGTCATCAAGCCGCGCCCTGCGAACCCCACCATGCTGTAGTAGCCGAGATAGGCGCTCTGGAAGCGTCCCAGCATGATTCCGTTCAGGTCCACGAGCCCAGCGATGCCGCCCAAGGCCGCCTCGCGCGCGACCAGGCCGACGTTGGCGCCGGTGACGACGCCCGCGAACCACCGGTCAAACCCTTCCGCATCCGTGAACGGCTGCGCCCAAGGCTCGTGGTGCAACCGGCTTGCCGTGTTGGCCTCGATCAGCTCGGCCGCGTCGGAGCGGGCGACGGGCTTGAGGGTGATCGTCATGCCGCGGCGGGCCAGAACCCGTCATCCAGGGCCTGCTCGAAGCTGTACGGGCAGGCCCACGGGAACACGTCGCGCGGCAGGTCGTCCCGCTCCGCCCGCAGCACCGCGTCGCCACAGGCGTCGGCCAGGGCCTCGTCCTGCCAGGCGCGCAGGCTGGGGTTGTCGCGCAGGTGGCGGGCGAGCTGGCGGCGCTGCTCCTCGACCGTCAGCCGCCAGCTCTTGCCTTGGCGGTCAGGTTGATGGGCCCATTTCAGCAGGTGCAGCAGCAGCACCGCCAATCGGTTGACCAGCTCGCGCTTCTCGCCGCGTCCCAAGGTCTCGATCTCCTCGGCGATGTGCTGCACGTCCGCCTCCGACAGCCGCCCGGCGCGCAGCAGGGCGGCCTGCTCGGCGGCCCAGGCGTGGAAGTCGTGGTCATGCCGGGTCATGCCGGGCCGTCCTGGCCCAGCTTGGCGACCAGCGCCGCCACGTCCGGGTGAGTGGCCAGGAGGTCGTCCAAGGCGAACGGGCATGTCCGTGGCGCTGAACACGGCATGGCCGCATCATCCGCCGCCGCCTGTGCCCGTCCCAGCGCCTTGCCGTAGAGGTCCTCCAGCCCAACCCGCTGGCGCATGAACGGAGAGAACCGGCGCTGCACGTCGTGCAAGAAGGCCCGCACCTCGTCCCGCCAGTGCTTGGCGGCCCGGCTTGCGGGCAAGGCGTGCAGCTTGAGCAAGTGGGTCAGGGCCTGTTCCAGCAGGCTCTGGCAGGCCCGCAGTTCCGACAGCCCCACGTCCTGCACCTCCTCGATCACGTTGGGCCAGTCCACCGCCTCGTTGACGCCCTCGCCGGCCGCCAAGCGGCGCAGCAGGGCGGCCTGGCGGTCGGCCCAGGCCAGGGCGTCGCGTTCGTACAGGCCGTCCGGCATGGGCGCTCCTCCTCGGGGTGTCAGGGCAGCCGCCCCAGGACCTCGGCATTGTGCTCGCCCAAGGCCGGCGCGCCGCGCTGCGGGCGGGGGCGCTCGCGGTCGAAGGAGAGCGGCAGGCCCACCATCGTCAGCCCGTCCGGCATCGCCTGCAACAGCCCGAGGGCGGCCAGCTGGTCGCTTTGGGCCAGCTCGCCGATGTCGTTCACCGGGGCGGCGGGCACGCCGACGGCGGCGAAGGCGGCGAGCCAGTGGGTGCGCGGCCGGGTGCGCAGGATGGCCGCGATGTCCGCCACCAGCGCCGGGCGGCAGGCGTTGCGCTGCGGCCCGGTGGCGGTGCGCGGGTCGGCCGCCCATTCGGGCCGGCCGAGCACGGCCGCGCAGCGCGCCCAGAGCCGGTCGTTGCCCGCCGCCAGCACGAACGGCGCGTCCGCCGCGTCGAACGCCTGGTAGGGCGTGATGGTGCTGGCGCCGGTGCCGTGGCGCTGCGGCACGACCCCGTCCAGGAGGTAGCCGTTCAGGTGGCCTTCCACCCAGAACGCCGCCGCTTCCAGCAGGGAGGTATCGACCAGGCAGCCGCGCCCGGTGGCGTCCCGCTGCCGCAGCGCCGCCAGCGCGCCGATGACGCAGAACAGCCCGGCGGCCTTGTCGTTGATCGAGGCGCCGCACAGGGTCGGCGGCCCGTCCGGCTGGCCGGTCACGGACATCATGCCGCCATAGGCTTGCAGCAGCGGGTCGAAGCCGGGACTCATGCGCAACGGTCCCTGATAGCCGAACGCCCAGACCGAGCAGTAGATCAGCCGGGGATGCCGCCCCAGCATCGCCTCCGGCCCGATGCCGAGGGCATCGACGGCGCCGGGGCGCAGGTTCTGGATCAGGATGTCGGCTTCCGCCGCCAGCCGCTCCAGCGCCGCCACGTCGTCCGGCTGCTTGAGGTCGAGGGTGACGGAGCGCTTGCTGCGGTTCTGGCTGTGGAAGTACAGCGAGGCGTCGCCGGCGAAGGGCGGGCCCCAGGCGCGCGCGTCGTCCCCGCCGTCCGGCTTCTCCACCTTGACGACGTCGGCCCCCATGTCCGCCAGGACCACGCCGGCCAGCGGCGCTGCGAGCGCCTGGCCGATCTCGACCACCTTCAGTCCGGCCAACGGCTGCGGCATGGCTTTCCTCCCTTGCGGCGCCGGGAGCTTAGGCGGGCGTCGGCGCTTCGGTAAAATCTCCGGCCGGCCTGCCGCGTTGACGGCTCGCCCCAGAGCCAGGACCGCCGCATGGACGCCCTTCCCGCCTCTTCCGCCTTCGAGACCCGCCTCGACCGGCTGGCCCAGGTCGCCGTGACCGTCGGCCTCGGGCTGCGGCCGGGCCAGGAGGTGGTGCTGACTGCGCCGATGGGGGCGCTGCCGCTGGTGCGCCGCATCACGGAGCACGCCTACCGCGCCGGGGCCAGCCTGGTCACGCCGCTGCTGTCGGACGACGAGATGACGCTTGCCCGCTTCCAGCACGCGCCGGACGCGGCGTTCGACCACGCCCCTGCCTGGCTGTTCGAGGGCATGGCGCAGGCCTACCGCTCCGGCGCCGCCCGGCTCGCCGTCGCCGGGGACAACCCGGCGCTGCTGGCCGGCCAGGACCCGGCGCGCGTGTCCCGCGCCAACCGCGCCCGCTCGGCGGCCTACCGCCCGGCGCTGGAGCAGATCACCAGCTTCAACACCAACTGGAGCATCGTGGCCGCCGCCACGCCTGCCTGGGCCGCGCTGATGTTCCCTGGCTTGCCGGAGCACGAGGCGGTGGCCAAGCAGTGGGACGCGATCTTCGCCGCTTCCCGCATCGACGCGCCGGACCCGGTGGCCGCCTGGGCGGAGCATGCCGCCGCGCTGCACGCCCGCACGGCGCAGCTCAACGCCAAGCAGTACGACAGCCTGCACTACCGCGGCCCCGGCACCGACCTGCGCATCGGCCTGGCGGACGGCCATGTCTGGATGGGCGGCTCCGAGCGGGCGAAGAACGGCGTCATGTGCCACCCGAACATCCCGACCGAGGAAGTGTTCACCACCCCGCACCTGGCCCGGGCGGAGGGCCACGTCCGCAGCACCAAGCCGCTGTCCTACAGCGGCTCGCTGATCCGGGACATCGCCGTGCGGTTCGAGGCCGGGCGGATCGTGGAGGCCACCGCCAGCGCCGGGCAGGACGTGCTGCAGAAGGTGCTGGACACGGACGAAGGGGCGCGGCGCCTGGGCGAGGTGGCGCTGGTGCCGCACTCCTCGCCGATCTCGGCCAGCGGCCTGCTGTTCTACAACACCCTGTTCGACGAGAACGCCGCCAGCCACGTGGCGATCGGCCAAGCCTACCGCACCTGCCTGACGGGCGGCACGGCGGCGGACGACGCCGAGCTGGCCCGGCGCGGCGCCAACACCAGCCTGATCCACATCGACTGGATGATCGGCTCCGGTGAAATCGACATCGACGGCGTGCTGCCGGGCGGAACGATCGAGCCGGTGATGCGTGATGGTGAGTGGGCTTGAGGGCGCACATGCGTCCTGCCGGCATTTCCAACAAGGGATTACAGCGATGGGACTTCTCGACTCGGTTCTTGGCAGCCTCATGGGCGGCGCGGGCGGCGGTGGCGGCTCGCCGATCCAGGGCGTGCTGATGAACATGCTCGGCGGCGGCGGGCAGCAGGCCATGCAGCAGGGCGGCATGGGCAACATGCAGCAGGGCGGCATGCAGCAGCCCGGCATGATGGGCGGCGGCATGGGCGGCATGGGCGGCGGCATGATGGGCGGCGGCCTGGGCGGCTTGCTGTCCGCCTTTGAAGGCGCCGGGCTTGGGCACATCGCGCAGTCCTGGGTGGGCAACGGCCCCAACCAGCCGGTTTCGCCGTCTCAGCTGCAAAGCGTGCTGGGCGACGACCAAGTGCAAAGCATGGCCAGCCAGTCCGGCATGGCGCCCGACGACTTCCTGTCGCAGATGAGCCAGCACCTGCCGAACGTGGTGCACGGCATGACCCCGAACGGCCAGGTGCCGGACGAGGGCGCCATGTCCGTCTAGGCCAAGCCGTGCAGGCCGGGTCCTCGCGGGGGGTCCGGCCGGCTTGCCGCGCCAGGCTGCTGGACTTGCACCCGGCCCGTGCTACGAGGTGGGGGATGTCCCGCAGGCCAAGTCCTTTGCGGCTCCCGAGCAGGCCAGGCCTTGCCCTCGCCATGTTGGCGCTGTTGTTCCAACTGGCTGGCATCTTCCTGCCGCCGCCGGCTTCCGCGCGGGGGCAGGCAAGCGGGTCTGATGCGTTGGGCGCGCTTTGCATCGCCGGCGCTCCCGCACATGCGCCCGCGCATCATCGGCACCGGAGCGACTGCGCCCTGTGCCCGCTTTG
The DNA here is from genome assembly GCA_964245495.1 of uncultured Acetobacteraceae bacterium. GTDB lineage: Bacteria > Pseudomonadota > Alphaproteobacteria > Acetobacterales > Acetobacteraceae > LMUY01. Next base: position 12,418 of record CAXTNC010000027.1, on the reverse strand, counting down.
CCTGTCCGCGGCGGCGCAGGCCGCCGTTCTTGCCGCGGCGCCGGCCTTGCCTCTGCCGCGCATCGAAGCAGCCGCGCAGGCCATGCTGCCGCCTCCAGCCCGCGGTCCGCCCGCGCCGCCGCGCCTTGCCGCATTTCCGCGAGGCCCTCCCGTCCTGACCTGACAGCAGCCTGTGCCCCGGTGGCGAGCGAGCCGCCGGCATTCCGCGCTTCCTGGTCAAGGACATCCCCATGCACATCCGACGCGCCGCCCTTTCGGCGGCAGCCTTGGCGTTGCCCGCCTTCCCCGCCTGCGCCCACGTGATCGCCGGCGCCCGCGTGTTCCCGGTCACCCTCACCATCGACGACCCGGGCACTGCGGACGAGGTGTCGATCCCCGCCCTCACCTACAGCCGCGACGGATCGAGCGGCGGCAGCGGCCCGACGCACAACTTCAGCTACGGGTTCGAGTACGACAAGACGATCACGCCCAACACCGCGCTCATCCTCAACGACGGCTATGTCACGCAGCAGACGAACGGGGCCAAGACGCAGGCCGGGTTCGGCAACCTGTTCATCACCGGCAAGTGGGAGTTCGCGCTCGACGCGGAGCACGAGTTCGTGGCGTCGTTGGGCGTGATCCGCGAGATCGGCGGCACCGGCGCCAGCCATGTCGGCGGGGACCGCTACGGCTCCACGGCGCCCACGGGGTATTTCGGCAAGGGGCTGGGCGACCTGCCGATCGGCCTGCTGCGGCCGCTCGCGGTCACGGGCGAGCTGAGCTACGTCGTGGCCGACCGCAAGCTGAAGCAGCTCCCGCCGCCGGCGGGCAGCAACGCATCGCCGATGATCGACACGGGGATCGCGGCGCAGTTCAACAACGGCGCCAACAACGCCTGGGCCGGCGGCGTGTCCGTGCAGTACAGCCTGCCCTACCTGCAATCCCAGGTGAAGGATGTCGGGTTGCACGGCGTCCTGGGCGGCATGGTGCCGCTGGTGGAGGTCACCTGGTCGTCCCCGGCATCGACGCCGAGCGCCAAGGGCACGACGTGGACGGTGGCGCCGGGCGCGATCTACCTCGCCACCTGGGGCGAGGTCGGGCTGGAAGCGCTGATCCCGGCCAACCGGGCGGCGGGAACGACCGTGGGGGCCGTGGCGCTCGTCCATTTCTTCTTCGACGACCTGTTTCCGAACACCATCGGCAAGCCGATCCTGCCATGACCCGGCATACAACATGGGCCCTCCTCTGCCTGGCGCTCTGCATTGGCCGCGCCTCGGCGCACGCCTTTCTCCAGACCGCATCGCCCGCCGTCGGCAGCACGGTGCAGCCGTCCCCCGGCGAAGTGTCGATCGGTTTCACGCAGGACGTGGAGCCGGCGTTCAGCGTCATCGCCGTGCAGGACGCGTCCGGCGCCAGCGTGAGCGCCGGGGCGGCCCACCTCGGGGGCGACGGCGCGCACCTGGCCGTGGCGCTCAAGCCGCTGGCGGCGGGGACGTACACGGTGCGATGGCGCGTCACCTCCGTGGACACCCACAAGACCGAGGGCAGCTTCAGCTTCACGGTGCGCCCGTGATGCCGATGGCGTCCGACCTGGACGGCGTGCTGGTGCTGGCCCGCAGTGCGCTGGTGGCCAGCCTGCTGTCGGTGTTCGGCACGCTGACCTTCCGCATCCTGGTCGTCCCGCGCGCCTTCGGGCAGATGCCGCCCGAAGCCGTGGCGCGGGCCAAGCGCCGCCTGCTGCGGATGACGCAGGCCGGCGCTGCCGCCGGGTTGGCGGCGGGCCTGGGATGGCTGGCGGCGCAGGCCGGGTCCATGGCCGACGCCCATTCGGCCGCGCAGGCCGCAGCAGCACTGCCCGCCGTGCTGGAGGGGACGGTGTTCGGCCACCTGATCGCCTTCCAGCTCCTGGCGCTGCTCGCCGCCTCGGCCGTGGCCGGCTGGCGGGACCGGCCGTGGCGGCAGCGCTGCGCGCTGGGGCTGGCGGCGGTGGCGCTGGCGGCGCAGGCCTGGCATGGCCATGCCGCCTCCATGCATCCTGCCTCCATCGTGCTGATCGCAGCCGGGGTCGTCCACCTGCTGGGGGCGGGCGCCTGGCTGGGCGGGCTGCTGCCGCTGCTGCTGGTGGTGCGGGACGCGCCGGCCCGGGGCGGCGCGGCGGCGGCCCGCTGGTTCACGCCGATGGGCAAGCTCTGCGTCCTGGCGCTGGCGGCCTCGTCGCTGGTGCAGGGCTGGGCGCTGGTGGGCAGCCTCCAGGGGCTGTTCGGCACCGCCTACGGCTGGATGGCGCTGGTGAAGCTCGGCCTGTTCGGCGTGCTGCTCGGCTTCGCCGTGCTGAACCGCTACCGCCTCGCCCCCGCCCTGCTGGGCTGCGACCCGGCGCTGGCCAGGCGCGCGCTCGTCCGCAGCATCGCGGTGCAGACCGGGTTCGGGCTGGCCACGGTCGTGGCCGCCAGCGTGCTGAGCAGCCTGCCGCCCGCCATGCACGGGCAGCCGGTTTGAACGGAGCCCCCGGTGCGGGCCTATGATGGCGCCAGGCAGCTCAGGAGCATCCGCCATGTCCGCACCCATGCCCTCCCCCGGCTTCGTCAAGGCCGGCGACATCCCGGCGCGGCGGGGCGCGCAGGTGCTGCTGGAGGTGCTGGAAAGCGAGGGCGTCGAATACGTGTTCGGCAACCCGGGCACCACCGAGCTGCCGCTGATCGACGCGCTGCTGGGGCCGACGCCCATCCGGTACGTGCTGGCGCTGCAGGAGGCGAGCGCGGTGGCGATGGCGGACGGCTACGCCCAGGCGGCGCGGCGGCCCGGCTTCATCAACCTGCACACCGCCGGCGGCCTCGGGCACGGCATGGGCAACCTGCTCAACGCCCAGGTGTCCGGCACGCCGCTGGTGGTCACGGCGGGCCAGCAGGATTCCCGGCACTCGCTGATGGACCCGCTGCTGTTCGGCGACCTGGTGGGCATCGCCGCGCCCAGCGTGAAGTGGGCGCGCGAGGTCACCAAGGCGGACCAGCTGCCGCTGCTGGTGCGCCGCGCCTTCCACGATTGCGACGCGGCCCCCTCCGGCCCGGTGTTCCTGTCCTTGCCGATGGACATGATGGAGGAGATGACGGCCGTGGGCATCGCCCAGCGCTCCAGCATCGACACCCGCGCGGTCGCCGGGTCGCTGGACCGGCTGGCCGAACTGCTGGCCTCCGCGGCGCCCGGCCGGCTCGCGCTGATCGCGGGCGACGAGGTGTGGGCCAGCGGGGCGGTGCAGCAGGCCGTGGCGCTGGCGGAAACGTTGGGCGCGCCGGTCCATGGCTCGTCCTGGCCGGCGCACCTGACGTTCCCCACGGCGCACCCGCTGTGGAGCGGCAACCTGCCGACCCGGGCGAGCGAGATCGCCGCCCAGCTCATGCCGTTCGACGCGGTGTTCGCACTGGGCGGCAAGTCGCTGATCACCATCCTTTACAGCGAAGGCTCGGCGGTGCCGGCCGGGTGCCGGGTGCTCCAGCTGTCCTCGGACGTGCGCGACCTCGGGCGCTCCTACTCCACCGAGCTGTCCGTGCAGGGCGATGTGCGGGCGTCCCTGGATGCGTTGCTGCCGCTGCTGCGGCACAGGCTGCAAGGGCGGCGGCCGGAGCTGGACGCCGCCGCCGCCGCCCATGGCGCGCGCATGGGGGCGCGCCACGCAGCCCTGGAAGCGCGGGCGGACCAGGAGGCGGGGCGGCCGGTGATCACGCCGCTGGTCGCGGCGCGGGAGATCCTGCACGCGGTCGGCCCCAGGACCCCAATCGTCGATGAGTCCATCGCCACCTCCGGCTTCCTGCGCTCCCTGCTGCGGGACGAGATCCTGCGGAGCTACGCCTTCCTGCGCGGCGGCGCGCTCGGCTGGGGCATGCCGGCGGCGGCGGGCTACAGCCTGGGCATCGGCCGCGAGCCGGTGGTCTGCCTGGTGGGCGACGGCGCCGCGCTGTACTCCCCGCAGGCGCTCTGGACCCTGGCGCACGAGAAGCTGCCGGTGACGGTCGTGGTGATGAACAACCGCGAGTACAACGTGCTGAAGAACTTCATGCGCGGCCAGCAGCATTACCTGTCCGCCGCCAGCAACCGCTTCATCGCCATGGACCTGGCCGACCCGGCGATCGACTACCTGGCGCTGGCGGCCTCCATGGGCGTGCCAGCCCGCCGGGTGGAGCGCGCGCGCGACATCGCCGGCGCGGTGCAGGCGGGGATCGCCTCCGGGCTGCCGAACCTGATCGAGGTGCCGATCAGCGCGGGGTGACGAACCAGCGGGTGATGGCGGTGCTTCACGGCTGAGCTGAAACACTTGGAACCTGTTATGGACCGTGGCCATGGGCTTCTCAGGCTAGTGTTTGCCAGATGCTTCGTCATGACCGGGCTTGACCCGGTTATCCACGGGGTTGCCGCCACTGCTGGCCTGGCCAGTGCGCTCGACCCCTGGCGTTGCCGTTCCATCGGCGTGGACACCCGGGTCAACCCTCCGCAGCCATTCCACTTGCTTCGCAAGCGGAACCTTGAGGCTGCTCCGCCCGGGCATGACAGTATCGGGACAGGCGGATGCCAGGGCATGTCCTCCTACGAAGCATCAAAGTCCATAACAGGCTTTGGAATGGACCCAGCGGAGCCACGAGTGGAGGGAACAGCATGATCCAGCACGGTTTGGCAGTGCTTTGCCTCCCTTTGTGGCTTGCCTGCCTGTCCGGTTCTTGCAGCAATGCGGATGCTGCTGGCCCGTCCCCGGTGGATGAGCCGTCCTCGGCAGATGGCCAGCGCGTGGACTGGCCCACGCTGGCCGTGGGCGACCTGCGCGCCATGCACGAGCTGATCCGCGACAACCATCCGGGGCCGGTCGATGCGGCCAACCGGCAGTTCAGCGCTTGGCTCGAAGCGGGCTTGGCGGAGACGCTGCCGTTGGCGGAAGCGGCCCAGTCACGCGGCGCCTATGAGTATGCCTTGCGTGTCTATGCCAACGGCTTTGCCGACGGGCACCTCGGCGTCCGCTTGCCGCCGCAGGACGACGCTCTCTGGCCCGGTTTCCTCACCACGACGGACGCGCAAGGCGTCACCCGCGTGAGCGTCACGACGCTGGGCTCGGTCCCGCTCGGGGCGGCGCTGCTCGGCTGCGACGGCCAGGATGCAGCGGCCTTGATGTACCGCCGGGTGCAGCGCCCGCTGGCCAACCCGGCCATCCCGCAGAAGCTTGGCCTGGCCTCCCCGTGGCTCATGGTTGCCGCGGACGACGCTGCGCCGCCCTTCGCGCGGTGCCGCTTCGACGAGGCAGGGGCCGAGCGGGAGGTTGACCTGCGATGGCAGTCGATCCCGCAAACAATGCTCCAGCAACGAATCACCGAGGCGCAGGGCATCCCGCGCCCGCCGCTCGGCCTGCGGGAAGTCGCGGGCGTGTGGTTCGTGTCGCTGCCGTCGTTCCAGTGGGCCGGGGCTGACCTTGCCTCGATGCAGGCGTTCCTGGCGGACCTCAGCCAGCATGCCGCCCAGCTGCATGCGGCGCGGCATGTGCTGATCGATCTCCGCGGCAACGATGGCGGCAACAGCGCCTGGGGCGATGAGGTCGCCAGCGCGCTGTGGGGAGGCAGCCACGTCAGCGCCCTGGAAGACTCGCTCGACGGGTCGGTCGATTGGCGCGTGTCCGAGCGCAACGCGGCGGCGGTGCAGTCCGACGCGGCGGCAGCCCATGCGGCGGGCCACGCGGAGGAAAGCGAGGAGTTCAGCGTCATCGCGGCGAAGATGGACGCCCTGAGCGGCAGCGGAACCGCGCTGCTGCCCGCGCCGGAGCCAGTCGGGCCAGCGCCGGAGCCGTTCGCCTCGCCGTTCCGCAATCCAGTCTATGTGCTGACCGAGCCGCACTGCGCGAGCGCCTGCCTGGACTTCATGGACCTGCTGCGCCGGCTGCCCGGGGTGGTGCAGGTTGGCCTGCCCACCTCGGCGGACACCACTTACCTCGAAGTTGCCTTCGCCCGCTTGCCCGGCGAGCAGGCGACGCTGGTATATCCCATGAAGGTCTACCGGAACCGGGCCAGAGGAAACAACGAGTGGTACGACCCTGCCATCGCCTGGCCCGGCAGCGCGATGACGGACGAGGCGGTGGCCGCGTGGATCGCCTCGCTGCCCTGAAGCGGTGCCCTCACATCCCCAGCGCGCGCCGGTACACGTCCAGCAGGCTTTCCTGCTCCTCCACCTCCGCCGGCTCCTGCTTGCGGATGCGGACGATGGCGCGGATCACCTTCACGTCGAACCCGGCGGACTTGGCCTCCGAGTAGATGTCCTTGATGTCGCTGCCGAGCGCCTTGCGCTCCTCCTCCAGCCGCTCGATCCGCTCGATGATGCTGCGCAGCCGGTCGGCCGCGATGCCGCCGACGCCGCTGCCCGGGCTGTCCTCCGCTTCCGCCACCGCCGCCTTCGCCATCATTGTCCCCGTCCATGCAAGGCGGCGGGGGTAGCCGCCGGACAGCGCCGGGTCAACGGGTGGCCGGGGGCTGCCATCCTGCTGTAACGTCGCCTGGCAACCCCCGGAGCCTCCGCATGTCCGCCATCGACCACATCCGCGGCCACCAGGACGAGCTGGCCCGCTTCCGCCAGGATCTCCACGCCCACCCGGAGCTGGGGCTGGAGGTGCACCGGACGGCGGAGCGGGTGGCCGCGGCGCTCGAGTCGCTGGGCATCGAGGCGCATCGCGGGGTGGGCGGCGCCGGCGTGGTGGGCGTGCTGCGCGCCGGCAACGGGCCGGGCCGAATCGGCCTGCGCGCGGACATGGACGCGCTGCCCATCCTGGAAGCCACCGGCCTGCCCTATGCCAGCGCCAGCCCCGGCGCCATGCACGCCTGCGGCCATGACGGGCACACCGCCATGCTGCTGGGGGCGGCGCGCTGCCTGGCCGAGACGCGGGCGTTCAACGGCACCGTGCACTTCATCTTCCAGCCCGGCGAGGAGGGCGCGGGCGGCGCGCTGGCCATGCTGGAGGACGGCCTGTTCGAGCGCTTCCCGTGCGACGCCGTGTTCGGCATGCACAACCGGCCCGGCATGGCGGTGGGCCAGTATGCCATCTGCCCCGGCCACGCCATGGCCGGCGGCGCGTTCTTCGACGTCCACGTTGAGGGCCGCGGCGCCCACGCCGCCCACCCGGAGCACGGCATCGACCCGGTGCTGGCGGCCTGCCACATCGGCGCGGCGCTGCAATCGGTGGTGGCGCGCAACGTTTCGCCGCTGGATGCGGCCGTGCTGAGCGTCACCACCGTCGCAGCTGGGGACGCCTACAACGTGGTGCCGCAATCGGCTGTCCTGTCCGGCACGGCGCGGGCGTTCACGGCGGCGGTGATGGACCGGCTGGAGGAGCGGCTGCGCCGGGTGGCGGAAGGCGTGGCCGCCGGGTTCGGGGCTGCCGCCAGCGTGGAGTTCCGCCGCATCTTCGCCCCGCTCGACAACCATCCCCTCCACACGGCCGAGTACGCCGACGCGGCGGCGGAGCTGGTGGGCGAGGCGGCGGTGGACCGGAACAAGGGGCCGACCATGGGGTCGGAGGATTTCTCCTTCATGATGGGGCGCGTGCCGGGCGCCTACATCCTGGTGGGCAACGGCGAGAGCGCCGCGCTGCACAACCCGGGCTATGACTTCAACGATGCGGCCATCCCGTTCGGCGCGGCGCTGTACGCGCGGATCGTGGAGCGGCGCCTGCCGAAAGGCTAGCCCGGCTTGGCCGTGATCTCCACCCGCATGGCGGTCAGCGGCGCCTGGTCCGCCGCGCAGTCCTCCCCGCTGCCCACCGGGCCGGCCGTGCCGCGCCCGGCGAAGCTGCCGGACGCCCGGCACGCGAATCCCCCGGCCAGCCGCAGCTGGAAGCCGAGCAGCGGCAGGCGCAGCCCGCGGCTGCCGCAGAACGACCCGGCGGGGAACCACGGCGTGCGCCAGTCTGCGCCCATGATGCCCTGGTACTCCAGGCCGGCGGCCTGCATCCCTGGCGGCACGGCGATGCTGAAGCCCTCGATGCAGAGGGCGCCCTCCAGGTCGCCAAGCCATTCGCCGGCCGCACCCGTGCGGTCGCCCTGGCCTTCCAGGTGGATCAGCAGGGCGGCCCCGGCAGCAGGCTGGGGCGGCGGCTCGGGGGCGAGGAGGGCACGGAACCCCACCTCCGGCGCGGCGGCATCGGCGGGCCGGTACAGCGTCAGCACCGCCCCGGCCTGGCCGCCCACCACCAGCACATGGGCGGCGGCGGTGTGGCGGGACAGCCAGCCACCCTCCGGCACGGTGGAAACGAAGCCGCGGCCGGGGCTGCCGGGGGCGGCCACCGGCTCCAGCCGGGCGCAGGGCAGCGGCAGCCCAGTGCCGGCCACCGCCTCGCCCGCGCCGCGGAACTCGATGGCGTACAGCCCAGGGCTGAAGATCAGGAACGTGGCGCTGGAGATGATGCCTGGCGGTTCGCTGTTCATGGGGGGGTCCATCCCGGTCTATGGTCCTGGCCGCCAACGCCGTCCGGCCCGGGCTGGCCATGCCGCTTCGCTGAACCGCACCAAGAGGGATACCGCACCCATGACACACCCCCGCGCCGTCCTGGCCCTCGCAGCCTGGGCCGGCCTGTCGCTCGCCGCCCACGCGCAAGCTCCGCAGACCCGGCTGCGCGCCACCATCGAGGCGGTGGACGGCGACACCTTGCACCTGAAGGAGCGCAGCGGCGAGAGGCTGGCCGTCACGCTGTCACCGGACGCCAAGGTGGTGGGGGTGAGCCAGGCCGGCATCGGCGACATCAAGCCCGGCAGCTTCATCGGCTCCGCCGCCGCGCCGCAGCCGGACGGCACGCTCCAGGCGCTGGAGGTGCACGTGTTCCCGCCCAGCATGAACGGCACCGGCGAGGGCAGCTATGCCTGGGACCTGACGCCCGGCAGCACGATGACCAACGGCACGGTGAGCGGCCTGGTCGCGGTGCATGGCCGGACGATGACCGTGAGCTACAACGGCGGCGAGAAAACCATCACCGTGCCGCAAGACGTGCCGATCGTGAGCCTGGCGCCGACGGACCGCGCGCAGCTGACGGTGGGCGCGCACGTGGTGCTGGCGCCGGTGAAGGGCGCGGACGGGATGCTGGCCGCCAGCCGCATCAACGTGGGGCTGAACGGCGCCGTGCCGCCGATGTAGGGGACTGCCACGCGGATGGCGGACAGCGTCACCTGGCCTGTGCCGCCCCCTTCGTCACCCCAGCTGGCATACAGCCGGCCGCTGCACCCGCAGCCCAGACGGCGGGCGGTTCCAACGCTGCTTCTGCGATGGTCATCGGCTTCGGGGCGAAGACGGACGGACGGCTCAAGATGCCGAGGCGGCAAGAACCATCGAAGACCCGGGGTTCGTGACCTGACCAGAACTCGTTGACGCGCCTGCACATGCTTGCCGCGTGGTCAGTCAGCTCCGCTTGGCGCATCGTGTCTGCCTCCGGTCGCCCTGCTTCCGCAAACAGGAGAGGACTCCACCCCCTCCAGCAGCAACGCCCCGAACAAATGCGGGAACGGTTCCTGGTCCGGCTCGCTGCGCTCCCACTCGACGCGCCCTTCCACCGCCGCCGGGTCGAAGCGCAGCACCAGCAGGCCCGTGCGTCCGGCGAAGTGCCGCGCCAGCACGAAGGGCAGCTGCGCTTGCGTGCAGCAGTGCAGGAACGGCGTGGCCCGCAGCCGCCCGTCCGCCGCCGCCAGCGCCGCCGCCGTGGTCACATGGCACAGCCGCTCGTCCGGCCCATCCATCCGTTGCGTCCCCTGCTGCCGCCACCTATGCAACTGGTCATGATCCCTGACAACGCCGTCCGCATCCAGACCCTGACCGGGGCCGCCATCGCCCAGGGCCACGCCGCGTTCCAGCGCCTGCACGTGGCCGTGTTCCATGACTGGCCGTACCTCTACCAGGGCGATCCCGACGAGGAGCCTTACATCGCCGGCTACGTCGGGCGCCCCCGCGCCGCCCTCTTCGTGCTCAGCCACGCCGGCGAGCCGGTGGGTGCTGCCACCTGCCTGCCGCTGGAGGACGAGAGCGCCAACGTGCAGGCGCCGTTCCTGGAGCGCGGCTGGGACCCGCGCCGGTTCTTCTACTTCGGCGAGGGCGTCATCCTGTCCGCCTGGCGCGGCAAGGGCCTGGGCGTGCGGCTGTTCCAGTTGCGCGAGTCCCACGCCCGCGCCGTGTCCACCGCCGACTACGCCGTGTTCTGCTCCGTCCGCCGCCCGGAGGACCACCCGCTGCGCCCGGCGCAGCCCCGCACCAACGACGCGTTCTGGCGCCGCCGCGGCTACGTGCCGCTGCCCGGCGCGGCCTGCACCATGACCTGGCTGGACCGCGGCGAAGCTGCGCCCACGCCCCACACGCTGGATTTCTGGATCAAGCCGCTGAACGGCGCGCCGCTGCCGTGAGGCTGGCGCTGCTGCAATACCGGGTCGGCCGCTATCCCGGTTTCGCCGCGTGGGAGGCGGCACTGGACGCCCGGGTGGCGGAGGCGGCGTCCGCCGGGGCCGAGCTGCTCGTGCTGCCGGAATATGCCAGCCTGGACGCGATCCCGGCGCCGTTGCCGACCCTGGACGCCGAAGTGGAAGCCGGCTGCGGCCAGCATGATGCGGTGCTGGACGCGCTGCGCCGGGTGGCGGCGCGGCACGGCGTCTGGCTGCTCGGCGGCTCGTTGCCGCAGCGCCGGGCGGACGGCGCGCTGGTCAACCATGCCCCGCTGGTCGCGCCCGGCGGCGGCGTGGCGTTCCAGGACAAGCACCGCCCCACCGCGTTCGAGGCCACCCAGTGGGGCATGGCGCCTGGTGCGCCCCCGGCGGTGTTCGAGACGCCCTGGGGCCGCTTGGGCGTGTGCATCTGCTACGACATCGAGCACCCGCCGCTGGCCCGCGCCCAGGTGGAGGCGGGGGCGTGGCTGATCCTGGTCCCCACGGACACGGACACGCCCGCCGGGTTCAACCGCGTCCGCCTCGCCGCCCGCGCCTGCGCCATGGCCAACCAGTGCTACGTCGCCGTCTGCACCACGGTGGGCGACGCTCCCTGGATCGCGGCGCTGGACGCCAACCATGGCCACGCCGCCGTGTTCGGCCCCATCGACCGCGGCTTTCCCGATGACGGCGTGATCGCCCGCGGCGGCATGGACGAACCCGGCTGGCTCCATGCCGACCTCGACCCGGCGGCGCTCGAAGCCGTCCGCACCGGCGGCGCGGTGCGCAACCACCGGGACTACCCCGCCGCCCCGCCACCCTGCCCCGTTGTCCAATGCCGCTGATCTACCTCGTCGCCGGCGAGGCCAGCGGCGACGTGCTGGGCAGCCGGCTGATGGCGGCGCTGAAGGCCGCCTGCCCCGGCGTCAGCTTCGCCGGCGTCGCCGGGCCGCGGATGGAGGCGGAGGGCATGAGCAGCCTGTTCCCCATGTCTGACCTGGCCGTGATGGGCCTGATGGAGATCCTGCCCCGGCTGCGCACCCTGCGCCGCCGCATGTTGTCCGTCGTGGCGGACATCGCCGCCCGCCGCCCGGAAGTGGTGGTGACGGTGGACTCCCCCGGCTTCGGCCTGCACGTGCTGCGCCGGGTGGCCCCCACCGGGGTCAAGCGGGTGCAATACGTGGCCCCGCAGGTGTGGGCGTGGCGCGAGCACCGGATCAAATGGTTTCCCGGCCTGTGGGACGACCTGCTGTGCCTGCTGCCGTTCGAGCAGGCCTACTTCGCCCGCCACGGCCTGGCCGCCCGCTTCGTCGGCCACCCGGTGCTGCAATCCGGCGCGGACACCGGGGACGCCGCCCGCTTCCGCCAGCGCCACGGCATCGGCGACGCCCCCGTGCTGGTGCTGATGCCCGGCAGCCGCCGCAGCGAGGCGCCCCGCCTGCTGCCCGTGTTCGCCCGCGCCCTGGCCCTGCTGGCGCGGGAAGTGCCCGGCATCGTCCCCGTCATCCCCGTCTCGCATGCGGTGGCCGACGTGGTGCAGCGCGCCGCGGCGGGCTGGCCGGTCCCGCCGGTGATCGTGACGGAGCTGGACGACAAGCACGACGCCTACGCCGCCGCCTCCGCCGCGCTCACCAAGTCCGGCACCTCGACGCTGGAGCTGGCGCTGGCCGGGGTGCCGATGGCGGTGACCTACCGGGTCAACCCGGTGTCCGGCTTCATGGCCCGCCGCATGATCCGGGTGCCGCACGTGGCGATGGTGAACCTGCTGGCTGGCCACGCCGCGGTGCCGGAGCTGCTGCAGGAGCGCTGCACCCCGGCGGTGCTGTGCGGAACGGTGCTGTCCCTGCTGCGGGACCCGGCGGTGGCGGAGCGGCAGCGCGCCGCGTTCCGCACCGTGGTGGCCAGCCTGCGCCCGGCGCACGGGAAGCCGGCGGAGATGGCGGCGGCGGCGGTGCTGGCGCTGCTTTGACAGGGGAATGCTGCGGCATGGTCTTGTCTGGTTCCATGACCCGCCGCGAACCTGT
>CAXTNC010000026.1:0-24536 GCA_964245495.1 uncultured Acetobacteraceae bacterium | reverse complement strand
CAGCCCCGGCTGGCTGCACTTCGGGCACAGCGGCCCAACGTGCATGCCCGGCTGCATCCCCGGGCTGGGCGGCAGCACCAGCACGCGGCCGGCCACCGCCTCCTTCGGCTGCAAGAACCCGGTCTCCATCATGTGGCGCTCCAGGATGTCGCCGATCGCCGCCACCAGGGAGGGCACGTAATGGCCGTGCTGCCATTGCCCGCCGCGCGGGTCGAACACCTGCTTCAGCTCCTCCGCCACGAAGCCCACCTCGCCGCCGCGGCGGAACACGGCGCTGATCATCCGCGTCAGCGCCAACACCCAGGAGTAGTGCTCCAGGTTCTTGCTGTTCACGAACACCTCGAACGGGGTGCGGCGGCCGTCGATCTCCACGTCGTTCACCGTCACGTACATCGCGTGCTCGGTGTCCGGCCAGCGCAGCTTGTAGGTGGCGCCGGTCAGCTTCTCGCTGCGCTCCGCCAGCTCGATCACGTTCGGCGCCACCGGCTTGGGCGGCTCGGCGGGCTTCACCTCCAGCACCGAGCCGGTGATCGCGTTCGGGCGGTAGGTGGTGCAGCCCTTGCAGCCGCTGCGGTAGGCGTCGAGGTACACCTGCTGGAACGCCTCGAAGCTGATGTCCTCCGGCACGTTCACCGTCTTGGAGATCGCGCTGTCCACGTGGCGCTGCACCGCCGCCTGCATCCGCACGTGCTCGGCCGGCGTCAGGTCCTGCGCGGTGACGAAATAGTCCGGCAGCGCGGCGCCCTCGCCGAACTGGGCGCGGAAGCGGCGCAGCGCGTAGTCGGACACCTCCTCCTCCACCCGCGTGCCGTCCGGCTGCAGCACCTTGCGGGTGTAGGCCAGCGCGAACACCGGCTCGATGCCGGAAGACACGTTGTCCGCCACCAGCGAGATGGTGCCGGTGGGCGCGATGGAGGTCAGCAGCGCGTTGCGGATGCCGTGCTGCCCAATGGCCTCGCGCACGTCGGCGTCCAGCTCGCGCACCGTCTGCCCGGCGAGGTACGGCTCGCGGTCGAACAGCGGAAAGGCGCCCTTCTCCGCTGCCAGCCGGGCGGAGGCGAGGTAGGCCGCGCGGTTGACCCGGCGCGCCCAGTCCCCGGCCATCTCGGCAGCCTCCGAGGTGCCGTAGCGCAGCCCCACCATCATCAGCGCGTCCGCCAGGCCGGTGAGGCCCAGGCCGATGCGGCGCTTGGCCATCGCTTCCCGCCGCTGCGCCTCCAGCGGGAAGCCGGACACGTCGATGGTGTTGTCCATCATGCGCACGGCGGTGGCCACCAGCTCGTCCAGCTCGGCCTCGTCCAGCCGGGCGTGCGGGGTGAAAGGCTGCTGCACCAGCCGGGCCAGGTTGATCGAACCCAGCAGGCACGCGCCGTAGGGCGGCAGCGGCTGCTCGGCGCAGGGATTGGTGGAGTGGATGCTTTCGCAGTATGCCAAGTTGTTGCGGGCGTTGATGCGGTCGATGAACAGCACGCCGGGTTCGGCGTAGTCGTAGGTGGCGCGGGTGATGCTGTCGAACAGCGCGCGGGCGCGGATCGTCTTGTAGGTGCGCCCGCCGAACACCAGCGGCCAGTCGGCGTCGGCCTCGACGGCGGCCATGAACGGGTCGGTGGCCAGCACGGACAAGTTGAAGTTGCGCAGCCGCCCGGCCTGCCGCTTGGCGGCGATGAACTCCTCGATGTCCGGGTGGTCGCACCGCATGGTGGCCATCATGGCGCCGCGCCGCGCGCCGGCGGACATGATGGTGCGGCACATGGCGTCCCACACGTCCATGAAGGAGAGCGGGCCGGACGCGTCCGCGCCCACGCCCTGCACCGGGGAGCCTTTCGGCCGCAGGGTGGAGAAGTCGTAGCCGATGCCGCCGCCTTGCTGCATGGTCAGCGCGGCTTCGCGCAGGTTGTCGAAAATGGCGCCGAGATCGTCAGCGATGTCGCCCATGACGAAGCAGTTGAACAGCGTCACCCGGCGGTCAGTGCCGGCGCCGGACAGGATGCGGCCGGCAGGCAGGAAGCGGAAGTCTTGCAGGGCGCGGTAGAAGGGCTGTTCCCACTGCGCCGGGTCGGCCTCGGCGGCGGCCAGGGCGCGGGCCACGCGGCGCCAGCTGTCCTCGACGGTGGCATCCACCGGCGTCCCATCCAGGGATTTGAAGCGGTACTTGGCATCCCAGATCTGGCGGGAGATAGGGGCGATGCCATCCATGGCGGAGGGCAGCGCTTCGGTGCTCATGTGCATGTCCATGGCTCCTTCCTAAACCCTTCGACCCGATTCGCCAGCCTGGCAATTTACCTTTCACTAGGGTGTGACCGGGCCGACACACACAAGATGTAGTAGCAACATCGCATGAGCCTGGACCGTCCCCTGCCCCGCCCAAGCAGCGACCGCCTCGGTGCGCTGCGCACGCTGCCTGCTTTCCTGCGGCTGATCTGGCGCACCAGCCCTGTCCTGACGGCAATCACGGGGGCATTGCGCCTGGCGCGCGCGGTGCTGCCGGTCGTCACCCTGTTCGTGGGCAAGCTCATCATCGACGAGGTGGTGCGGCTTTCCCGCCTGCCGGGTCATCCGGCGTCGCTGACGGGTTGGCTGCACAGCGGGCTGCTGACGCGGGTGGGGCTGCTGCTGGCGGCCGAGCTGGGCTTGGCGGTGGCGGCGGACGCGCTGGGCCGGGGAGTGTCGCTGCTGGACGCGCTGCTGTCCGACCGGTTCAGCGACGAAACCAGCCTGCGGCTGATGCGGCATGCCGCCACGCTCGACTTGCAGGACTTCGAGGACAGCGAGACGCAGGACAAGCTCGACCGCGCCCGGCGGCAGACCAGCGGGCGCAGCGGAGTCGTCGGCCTGCTGTTCGGCCAGGCGCAGGATGCGGTGACGCTGGCCGGGTTCGCGGCCGGCATCGCCGCGTATGCGCCCTGGCTGATCCTGCTGCTGGCGGCCACGCTGCTGCCGGCGTTCGGGGGCGAGGTGCGCGCCAACGAGGGCGCCTACGCGCTCAGCGTCAAGCGCACGGCGGACCGGCGCGAGCTGGACTACCTGCGGCAGACCGGCGCCAGCGCGTACACCGCCAAGGAGGTCAAGCTGTTCGGCCTCAACGGCTTCCTGGTCGAGCGCTACGCCGCCGTGTCCGCCGCCATCCGGCGGGAGAACCGGGACTTCGCGGTGCGCCGTGCGCTGTCCGGCGCGGCGCTCGCGACCCTGGGGACGGTCGGCTACTACGCAGCCTACGCCTATCTCGCCTGGCGCGCCGTCACCGGCAGCCTGTCGATCGGCGACTTGACCTTCCTTGCCGCCTCCTTCCTGCGGCTGCGCGGGCTGCTGGCGGGCCTGCTGAGCGGATTGTCCAGCCTGGCGAGCCAGGCGCTGTACTTGCAGGACTTGTTCTCGTTCCTGAAACTGCGCCCGGGGATCACCTCGCCCGCTGGCGGACGACAAGCGCCGCCGGCCTTGCGGGACGGCATCGTGTTCGAGGATGTCGGCTTCCGCTACCCGGGAGCCGAGCGCTGGGCGGTGCGCCACCTCAGCTTCCGCCTGCCCGCGGGCCAGGTGCTGGCGCTGGTGGGCGAGAACGGCGCAGGCAAGACTACGCTCGTCAAGCTGCTGACCCGGCTGTACGACCCCGGCGAGGGCCGCATCCTGCTCGACGGCGCCGACCTGCGCAGCTACGACCTGGCCAGCTTGCGCGCCAGCATCGGCGTCATCTTCCAGGACTTCGTGCGCTACGACCTGTCGGCGGCCGAAAACATCGCCGTCGGCCGCATCGAGCTGCGCAACGACCGGGCGCGCATCGCGCAGGCGGCCGAGCGCGGCCGGGCGGACGAGGTGATCCGCCGGCTGCCGCGCGGCTACGACCAGATCCTGGGCCGCAGGTTCAACGACGGCACCGAGCTGTCCGGCGGCGAGTGGCAGAAAGTGGCGATCGCGCGCGCCTACATGCGGGATGCGGCGGTGCTGATCCTGGACGAGCCGACGGCGGCGCTGGACGCCCGGGCCGAGTTCGAGGTGTTCCAAAGGTTCAAGTCGCTGAGCGCCGGGCGCGCCGCCGTGCTGATCTCGCACCGGTTCTCCTCCGTGCGGATGGCGGACCGCATCCTGGTGATGGCGGACGGCCGGGTGGAGGCGAGCGGCACCCATTCGGCGCTGCTGGCGCAAGGCGGGCAGTACGCGGAATTGTTCGAGCTGCAGGCTGCCGGCTACCGCTGACGGCTGGAGGGTGTTGCTGACCTAGCAGCGCTGAAGCGGCTGGCAGGTGGTGCGCACGAGCATCCCATGGCGGTCCATGCCGCGCGGCCTGCCGCGCCAGGACCCTCGACCGCGGCGCTGGACGGCCGTCCCCTGCGCAGCACGCCTGCAAGTGGCGCAAAAGCCCGCCACCATGCAATCAAAGGCAAGAACGGCAGCAAAGTCCATGGAGCCGTCCAAGGTTCCGGATGCAAAGCACGTGGAAAGATGGCGCAGGGCGTCAAGCGTTCCTTCGCCTGGTCCACGCGCTGCCGCCGTCTTGTCCACAACTGCGAGTGCCTCGCCCAAATCCTCGCGGAATGGCAATCCACGCGGAACCTTGCCAGACACCCATGGCCCGGAACCCAGCGCGACGGGGTTCACGGCTGCTGACATCAAAGGCTGAGGATCAGGCCCGCATCTCAAGCGAGCTTGCCGCACCTTCCTTCCCAAGCCGCTCAAGTGCCAGTCCTGCCAGTTGCAGGCTCCGCAGGCAGAGCGACTGAAGCCAGTCAGGGCTTGCGGGAACGAAGAACGCCTGCAACGCCTTGCGCACCTTCGCATCATGCACGGCGATGTTTCTGGGGTCCGTCGTCCTGCAATCGTCGATTTGCAGCTGAAACAGGATTTCCGGCTCGTCCGTGCCGAACTCCACGCCCAGCGCGGCCACCTGCCCCGGCAGGTGCGCCCGGATGCCGCTGTAGATGTCGCCGGAGATCATGTAGGGCGTCTTGCGTTCATGGTTGAACGGGATCACCGCCGGCCCGTAAAGGCGGCGGGACATCTCCAAACCCGGCGACCCCGGGGCGTCCGTGGACAGCAAGGTGCCATGCCCGTAGGGGCCAAGGCCGGTGTGGATGTCCAGGACGGCAGTGTGCTGCACCGGCCCGGCGTGGTCGTCCAGGATTTGGTGCAGCGTCCGGTTGGACCACGTGGGCGCACGCCCGCCGAATCCGATGCCGTCCGGGTGCTCATGCTGCCCCATGAACAAGGCCTTCGCGTAAGCGCCCTCGCCCTCCTCCCTGCGGAAAGCGGCCACGCGTTCGTTGGCGCAGGCCCAGCCTGCCGGGTCACGGCCAGCGACGGCCTCATGCAGCCGTTCATACTCCGGGTTCTCCGGCAGCTTTTCCCCGAAACGCTGGAAGTTCCGGTTCAGATCGACGTTGTCCTCGGTTTGCCGGCGGCGCCAGGCGCTTCCCCACGGGTTGAGCATGTGGATGAGGAGGACAGCCGTGTCCTCCGGCAAGGCATGGGGCGCCTGCGAGCGAAGCCAGGCGACCTGGCAGCCTGAGCCGGCCAAGCCTTCAAGGCCATGGACGCCGGACACCAGGATCAGCAGGCGGCCCGCGTCCGGGCGGCCCAGCCGCACAACATGTGTCGCAAGCTCCTCGCCGCCAGGCCCGCGCAGGGGATGGGGGTAGCTTGCCGCCTGCAAGCCGAGCTGGGCGGATGCCTCAAGGAATGTCCTGCAAGCCTCGGCATAGGTGCTGCCGAAGCAGGACCCGGCTTGGCTGGCAGTCATGATCGAGAAAGCGTCGGCGTTTCGTGGCTGTAGCATCAATGTTGGCTTCCTTCGCGTGCCTCATGGGGGCGTGTACAAGTCACCATCCGTGCTGACCAGTCGATCCTTGCTGGCACGAGCGAAACGCGCTCAAGCCTTCGGCAGCAGCACGACGAACCGCGCCCCCAGCACCCGCCCCGCCGCGTCCTGCCGGTTCTCCGCCGCGATGCGCCCTTTCAGCGCCTCCACGATCTGCTTGCTGATCGACAAACCCAGCCCCGAGTGCTGGCCGAACCGCTCGCCTTGAGGGCGCTCGGTGTAGAAGCGGTCGAACACGTGCTCCAGCCGGCCTTCCGGCATGCCCGGGCCTTCGTCGTCCACGCTCACCTCCACCATGGCGCCGGCATCGCGCGCGCGCAGCACCACGCTGCCGCCGGCGGGGCTGAAGCTGTGGGCGTTGCCGATCAGGTTGCGCAGCACCTGCACCAGCCGATCCTCCACCGCCTGCACCAGCATGGCGCCGTCCGGCGCTTCCACCCGCAGCCGCACGCCGTCTTCCGGCCGGGTCGCCTCGTCGATCTCAGCCAGCAGCTGAAGGATCGCCACCACGTTCACCGGCTCCACCGCCGTGCGGCTCAGCTCGGCGTCCACCCGGCTCGCGTCGCTGATGTCGCTGATCAGGCGGTCCAGCCGGGTCACGTCCTCGGCGATGATGGCAAGCAGGCGGCGCTGCGCCGCCGGGTCGAGGGCCCGGCGCAGCGTCTCGATGGCGCTGCGGATGGAGCTGAGCGGGTTCTTGATCTCATGCGCCACGTCCGCCGCGAAGCGCTCGGTGGCGTCCATGCGGGACCACAGGGCGGCCGAGCTGTCGCGCAGCGCGTGGGCCAGCTCGCCGATCTCGTCGCGGCGGCGCATCAGCGCGGGCGGCACGGCGCCGGCGCGGCCGTGGCCCTCCCGCATGTCCCGCGCCGCCTGGCTCAGCCGCAGGATGGGGCGGGCGATGGTGAGGGACAGGTACCAGGACAGCATCACCGTCAGCACCAGCGCGGTGACGAACAGGCCCAGGATGGAGCTGCGGATGGCCACCAGGCTGCCGTCCACCTCCCGCGCGTCCCGCGTCAGCTGCACGATGCCGACGGTGTGGCGGTTGCGCAGGATCGGCTCCGCCACCGTCACCAGCAGGCGGTTGTCGGCGGTGCGGCGGATGTAGGGCGGCGTTTCGCGGCCCTGGTCGGAGGTAAGCTTCAGCTCCGCCTTCACGTCCGGCTGCCAATCCGGCCCGGCGGCAGCGGGGCCGGTTTGCACCGTCGCCGTCGGCTCATGCGGCAGGAAGGACAGCAGCCGGTCATAGATCGCCTGCACCGTGCCCTCGAACGGGGTGCGGTCGGCCGCGGGCGGCAACGGCTGGGTGTGCACGTCGCCGCCCGCGCCTTCCCGCACCCGGCTGTCGGCGACCACCTGGCCATCCGCGCTGTAAATCTTGGCTTGGCTGTTGGGCGTGGGGTCGGTGAGGCGGCGCAGCAGCGGGCGGGCGATCTCCGGCACCAGCATCGGGTTCTCGGGGTCCATCTCGCGCACGGCGGATTCGCCCAGGGCGCCGGCGTAGATGCGGGCCTGCTCGCGCAGCGCCGTGACCTCGCTTTCCAGCAGGCCGTTCTGGTACTGGTCCAGGTAGAGCAGGGCGGCCACCAGCAGCACCAACGGCAACGCGTTGACCAGCAGGATCTTGCGCAGCAGCGGCGGCACCCAGCGGCGCGGCAGCGGGGCGCGCGGCGGCGGGTTGAGCGAGAGCGCGCCGATGTCGGGCATCTCAGCCCTCCTTGTAGCGGTAGCCGATGCCGTAGAGCGTCTCGATGTGGTCGAAGCTGTCGTCGCCGGTGCGGAACTTCTTGCGGACGCGCTTGATGTGGCTGTCGATGGTGCGGTCGTCCACATAGGTGGTTTCGCCATAGGCGGCGTCGATCAGCTGGTCGCGGGATTTCACCATGCCGGGGCGGGCGGCCAGTGCCTTGACGAGGAGGAACTCCGTGACCGTCAACTGGATGTCGACGCCGCGCCAGGTGCACTGGTGCTTGGTCTCGTCCAGGATGAGGTCGCCGCGCTGCATGACGCCGCCGGGGGCTGCGCCGGAGCCTTCGGCGCGGCTGCTCTCGTTGCGGCGCAGCAGGGCGCGGATGCGCTCGATCAGCAGGCGCTGGCTGAACGGCTTGGTGATGTAGTCGTCAGCGCCCAGGCGCAGGCCCATCAGCTGGTCCACCTCCTCGTCCTTGGAGGTAAGGAAGATGACCGGCATGGAGGAGCGCTGGCGCAGCCGCTGCAGCAGCTCGATGCCGTCCATGCGGGGCATCTTGATGTCCAGCACCGCGAGATCGGCCGGGCGTGCGGCAAGGCCTTGCAGGGCGCTTTCGCCATCCGTGTAGGTGCGGACCTGGAAGCCTTCGGCTTCCAGCGTCATGGTGACGGAGGTGAGGATGTTGCGGTCGTCATCGACCAGGGCAATGGTCTGTTTCATGGGCGCGCCTCGGATGGCAATGTGGCAGTGTGCCGCCGAATTATGGCGCAAAACGGACCGGGTGGGGATGCCATGGCGGACGAACCTCAGATGATGAAGCCGGACCGCGGTGGCGTGGCATGGCAGGCCCGCACCCTGCTGCGGGACGCGCGGGCCGGCACGCTGGCGACGCAGGAGGGAGGGCAGCCTTATGCTGCGCTTGTCACCCCCGCCCCGGCGCCGGACCTGTCCTTGCTCATGCTGCTGTCCGGCCTGTCCGCCCACACGCGGCACCTGCGGGACGACGGGCGCTGCGCCCTGATGGTGATGGGCGAGGCGACCGACGGCAACCCGCAGACCGCGCCGCGGCTGACGGTGATGGGCGTCGCCACCGCCGAGCCGGACCCGGCGCTCAAGGCCCGCTGGATCGCGCGGCACCCGTATGCCGGGTTCTACGCCGGGCTGGCGGATTTCCGGCTGGTGCGGCTGCGGCCCACCGGCGGGCAGTTCATCGGCGGCTTCGCCAGCGCGCACCGCCTCGCGCAGGCCGATCTCACGCCCGACCCGGCGGCGGTAGCCGCCGTGGCGGAGGCGGAGGCGGACATCATCGCCCACATGAACGCGGACCATGCGGCGGCGGTGGAGCGGATGGCGGGCGGGCCTGGCTGGCGCATGGCGGCGGTGGACGTGGACGGGTGCGACCTGGTGCGGGAGGAGATGGTGAAGCGGGTGGCGTGGTCCGCGTCGGTGGCGGATACGGGAGGCGTGCGGAGGGAGCTGATGCGGCTGGCGGGAGGACGGGCGGCTTAGCGGGCTGGCGTGGGTGCGCGGATCGTCGCTATCATCGACGGCGCCGCGTGCAATTCAGTGAGACCTGAGCCATGTCGTCCCCATCTGAGGCATCAAATGTGCTGGACTACCTGCGCGAGCAGTTCGCCCGCGTTCACACCAAGCTTGACCGCATCAGCGGCGACGTGACGAACCTCAAGGTGCGGGTGTCCAGCCTTGAGGCTGACAGCGGCCACATGCGGATCGGCTTGGCCGAACTGAACAGCCGGCTCGATCGGATGGATGCGCGGCTGGAGCGCATGGAAACACGAATGGGCCTGATCGAGCAGTAAGCAGAAGGCTGGCAGTGTCAGACGCTGGGCGTCACGTTCATCGCGATCGGACTTGAACTGTAAGTTGCCGGATGTTCGCCACGGCGCGAAGCGGCCACGAGCCGCGTGACCACCCGAGCGATGATCGGCGTACCGATCAGGGTCGGCGCGATGAAGGCCACCGGCCGGGGCAGGAAGGTCAGCGCGTTGACGGCGAAGGCGCTGACGGTGGCGATGTAGGCGGCCGACATGCCGATCACGTGCCGGACCAGCCAGCCGCCGGGCTGCATCCGCCCGCCGAGGAAGCGTACCTCGCGGATGGCGAGGAAGCTGCCGACAACGCCGAAGAACAGCGACGTCATGTCCCCGTTCCCCGCCAGGCCATCGGCGAGCAGCCCGCCGCTGAATGCGAGCGTGAGGCCTGAAACGAGCCAGTCGAACCAGCGCGCGCCCTGCCCCTCGTGCAGGCGTCGCTGGCTGAGCGCCCGCCAGCCGTTGAACACCAGGAAGAAGCTGAACACCGCGATCACCAGCAGGAACTGGTTGCCCGTCACAATCGCCAGGACCAACGCGGACATGGCGGTGGCGGCCATCGCAATGGCGTAGGCGCGCCCGGCAGCCCGGTGCAGCGCCCGGCCCTTGCGCGTGGCCATGGCGACTGGCCCGGCGGCCAGGGCGAGCGCGCCGCCGATGATGTGGCAAGCCAGCAGCGTGTTGAAAGCCAAGCCCGGCATCATCATCACTCCCGCATCTTGACGATGACAAGATCATGCGCGGCAAACCCCGTCAACGAGTATCTTGCCAACGTCAAGATGCCAGGGATAGAGAAGGCATGAGCCACGACTCGCCTCATGCTGCACAGCTTTACCATCACGGCTCACTGCGCGCGGCGCTGCTGGACGCCGCCGAAGCCATCTTGGAACGCGGCGGCTTGCAGGCGCTGACCCTGCGGGCCGCGGCCCGCGCCGCCGGCGTGTCCCACGCTGCCCCGGCGCACCATTTCGGCGACTTGGTCGGGCTGCTCAGCGAACTTGCAGCTATTGGATACGCGCGGTTCCGCGCTGCCCTGCTTGCCGGCATGGCGGCTGCGGGCGCAGTGCCGGAAAGCAGGCTGCACGCGATGGGCTGCAGCTATGTCCAGTTCGCCCGCGACCATCCCAACCTGTTCCTGCTCATGTTCCGCAGCGAACGGCTCGACATGCAGCGCCCGGCCCTTTCCGAGGCGGCGAATGCAGCTTTCGCAGCGCTTGCCGAGGCTGCGGCGGCCTCGGCCGACGCATCGCCCATCTCACGCGCAGCCGCAGGACCCGGCGCTGCAGCCGGCCGCCTTGCCGACATCGCGGCGGCATGGGCGATTGCCCACGGCCTCGCGCTGCTGCTCATTGACAGGCGCCTGAGCCTGTTCACGGACGAGGCGGGCACGAAGGCGTTCGTCGGCGCCGCGCTCTCGCGCTTGATGCTGTGAGGCCTGGATATGAACTGGTCAGCAACCGCGGAAGGTGAACAGTTGAAGGCGATCATACCCCAAGGCTGGGTGGTGCTGCCGACCCAGGCGTTCGGCACCCACGTCGGCCCGTTCTACCGTCCCGCGGAGGAGGGCACGCTGCTGTGCGGCTTCGCTGCGGACGAGCGGCACGGCAACAAGCGCGGCGTGGCGCATGGCGGCATGTTGGCAACGGCGTTCGACGTGGCGCTCGGCCATGCCAGTTGGGCGGCGGCGGACGGGCGGCCCAGCGCCACCGTGCAGCTGGGCGTGCAATACATCGGGGCGCTGCAGTTGGGCGAGTTCGCCACCGTGCAGGCCGAGATCACGCGCACCACGCGCAGCCTCGTCTTCATCCGCGGCGTCATGCAGGCGGGCGGGCGCACCGTGGCGACGGCGGAGGGCATCTGGAAAATCCTGGCCTGGCGCGGCGAGCCGTTCGCGCCGCCGGGCGGGTAGGCGGTGGCCGCAGCGCCGGACGCGCCCGGGCCGTTGTTCCGGCTGTGCTGCCGGCTGCTCCAGCGGCAGGACCCGGCGGCCAACGCGCTGCTGCCCCGCCTGCAACGCTTCCCCGACTATGAGCAGGGATGGCTGGACTTAGGCCACGCCTTGCTGCCGCAGCAGGCCGCAGGCGCGCTGGTCGCCTTCTCCCGCGCGTACGCCGCCCGCGCAAGCCTGCCGGCGGCGCTCGGCCAGGCGGCGGCGCTGTCCTTGCTCGGCCGCCATGTGGAGGCCGCTGCGGCGTGCGAGGCGGCGCAGGCGTTGGCGCCCCGCGATGCGCGGCCGCACGCGCAACTCGGCCGGGTGCTGCGGCGGGCCGGGGATTCGGAGGGCGCACGCGCCGCCTTCGCGCAGGCGGCGGCTCGCGGCCCGGCGTCCGCAGAAGCCTGGTTCAACCTTGGCGTCGCCTGCCAGGATGCGCGTGACCACGCCGGGGCGTTGGAGGCTTTCAGCGCGGCGCTGGCCATGAAGCCGGAATGGCACGAGGCCGCGTTCAACCTGGGCGTGGCGCATCAAGAGACAGGCAGCCTGGAGGCGGCGCTGGACGCCTACGCCGCCGCGTTCCGGTCATCCCCGGCGCAGTTCGGCCGCATCGCGCAGGCCCTGGCGTCATCCCAGGTCGGGCGGCTCTGGCTGCATCCTGAGGCCTTGCGGGCCGAACTCGCCGGGCGGGCCTGAGCGGGCGGCTCGGAAGTCCTTGCGGTACACGCCCGGCCCCGCCATCAGGCTGGCGGCCAGGGTGTCGTATGCCGCCGGGTCCAGCGCCTCGTGGACCAGGTGCAGCGGCTCGCGGGGCACGGGGAAGCACTGGGCGATGGGGGTGCCGCGGGGCAGCACGCCTTCCCAGGCCGGGTCGGTCCAGGTGGCGGGGAACAGCAGGCCCACGCCGTGGAAGCGGTCGCAATCCACCAGGCCGCTGAGCAGGCGGAACGGCAGGTCGGTGCGGTTGACCGGGTGGGTGGCGAAGAGCGCGTAGCCGGGTTCGAGCTCGACCGTCCAGAAGCTGTTGAACTTCACGATCACCTGGCCTGGCGCGCCGAACGGCGTGCCCGCCACCTGCGCCGGGGCGTGAAAGCTGACGGGCGCGCGCGGGTGGTGCCCGGCGGCCAGGGATGGCACGTCCCAGTCCCAGGACAGCGTGGCATCCCGCACCGTCACGTCGCAGGGGAGCGGGATGACAAAACCGTGCGCCATGGCGTCCACGAAGGGCGGGCATTGCTTGACGGTGCGGACGGGGGCTGGGTGCATGTCGGACGGGGCGGTGCGCGGCATGGCGCGCAGCCAGGCGGGCAGCGCGTCCCGCGCCGGGGTGGGCGGCGGCAGGGCGCCAAGCAGCGCCGGGTCGCAGCGGACGGTGACGCGCATGTCAGCCGGGCTGGTGCAGTGTTTGCGCCACGGCCTTGCGCCAGCCGGCGTATCTGGCTTCCCGCTCCGCCTCGGCCATCGCCGGGGTGAAACGGGAGGCGGGCGTCCATTCGCCCTGGAACGCGGCCGGCTCCGGATACAAGCCGGCGTCGAGTCCGGCGAGGTAGGCTGCGCCTAATGCCGTGGTTTCCAGGCTGGCGGGGCGCTCCACCGGCACGCCCGCCATGTCGGCGAGGAACTGCATGGTCCAGTCGCTCGCGGTCATGCCGCCGTCGACGCGCAGCACGGTTTCGCCGGTCCAGCCGGCGTCGTCCAGCATGGCTCCCAGCAGGTCGCGGGTTTGGTAGCCGACGGCTTCCAGCACGGCGCGGGCCAGCTCGTTGCGCGTTGTGCCGCGGGAGATGCCGGTGATGGCGGCACGGGCGTGGCTGTCCCAGTGCGGCGCGCCCAGGCCGGTGAAGGCGGGCACCAGGTACACGGGCTGCGCCGGGTCGGCTTGGGCGGCCAGGATGCCGGTTTCCGCCGCGTCGGCCACCAAGCCCACGCCGTCGCGCAGCCATTGCACGGCGGCGCCGGCGGAGAAGATGGAGCCTTCCAGCGCGTAGGCGCGGCGGCCGCGCAACTGGTAGGCGATGGTGCTCACCATGCGATGGGTGGAGGGCAGCTTCTGCTCCCCCACGTTCAGCAGCACGAAGGCGCCGGTGCCGTAGGTGGCCTTCACCATGCCGCGGCTGAAGCAGGCCTGGCCTACGAGGGCGGCCTGCTGGTCCCCGGCGATGCCGCGCACCGGCACGGCAGCGCCCAGCAGGCCGGGTTCGGTGGCGCCGAACAGCCCGGCGCTGTCCTGGATGGCGGGCAGCATGGCGGGCGGGATGCCGAACAGGCGCAGCATCGGCTCGCTCCACGCGCCGGTCGCGATGTCGCACAGCAGGGTGCGGGAGGCGTTGGTGGCGTCCGTCGCGTGCACCCGGCCGCCGGTGAGCCGCCAGAGCAGGAAGCTGTCCACCGTGCCGAAGGCGAGCCTGCCGGCTTCGGCCCGGGCACGGGCGCCGGCCACGTTGTCCAGCACCCAGCCGATCTTGGTGGCGGAGAAGTACGGGTCGATGCGCAGCCCGGTGATGGTGGCGACCGTCTCGGCATGGCCGTCCCGCTCCAGGGCCTCGCAGGCGGGGGCGGTGCGGCGGTCCTGCCAGACGATGGCGTTATGGATCGGCCGGCCGGTCTCGCGGTCCCAGACGAGGGTGGTCTCGCGCTGGTTGGCGATGCCGATGGCGGCCAGGGCGCGCGCCTCGATGCCGGCGCGCTGCAAGGCGTCCCGCGCGGTGGACAGC
The DNA here is from genome assembly GCA_964245495.1 of uncultured Acetobacteraceae bacterium. GTDB lineage: Bacteria > Pseudomonadota > Alphaproteobacteria > Acetobacterales > Acetobacteraceae > LMUY01. The sequence goes on along the minus strand of CAXTNC010000026.1, from coordinate 10,555 downwards.
GCGGTGGACCACAGGACTTCCGGGTCGTGTTCCACCCAGCCGGGGTGCGGGTAGATTTGCGGGAACTCCTGCTGCGCCGTGGCGAGGGGCGCGCGGTCCGGGCCATACACGATGGCCCGGGTGGAGGTGGTGCCCTGGTCGATGACGAGGATGGAGGCTGTCATGTCGGTTGAGGTGCGTGGATCACCCTCACCCCGCCCCTCTCCCGCAAGCGGGAGAGGGAGAAGACGAGGGCAGGCATCACGGCGTCAGCCGGTGTGCTTCGGGGGCGAGGCGGCCCAGGTCTTGAGCAGCACGTCGTAATCGACCGTCTCGCCCTGCGGCTTCTCGTTGGCCAGCTTGCGCTGCGGGGCGAGGTTGCCGTCCTTCTCGGCCTTGGCGTACCAGTATTCCGGGTCCCGCTCCTCGTTCATCACCGGGCCGAGCTTGCCCATCACGCCGGAGCGTTGCAGCCGGGTCATGATGGCGTCCTGGTCGCGCGCCAGGCCGTCCATCGCCTGCTGCGGGGTGGCGGAGCCGGAGATGGCGTTGGAGATGTTCTGCCACCACACCTGCGCCATCTTGCCGTAGTCCGGCACGTTGACGCCGGTGGGGGTCCACTCCTTGCGCGCCGGGCTGCGGTAGAACTCGACCAGCCCGCCGACCTTGGGCGCCATGTCGGTCAGCGCCTGGCTCCACACGTCGCTCTCGCGGATGATGTGCAGCGAGACCAGCGCCTTCTTCAGCGTGACGGTCTTGCAGGTGCAGAACTGGGCGTAGAGCCAGCCGGCCTTGATCTTCTCCGGCGGCGCGTATTTCAGCAGCGTCCAGCAGCCGACATCCTGGTAGCCGAGCTTCATGCCCTCCTTCCAGTACGGGCCGTGCGGGCTGGGGGCCATGCGCCATTTCGGCGTGCCGTCGTCGTTCATCACCGGCAGGCCGGGCTTGGCCAGGCTGTCGGTGAAGGCGCTGTACCAGAAGATCTGTTGCGCGACGTGGCCCTGGCCCGGCACCGGGCCGGATTCCAGGAAATCCATGCCGGCGGCCTCGGGCGGCGCGTATTTCTTGAGCCACTCGATGTACTTGGTCAGCGCGTACACCGCCGCCGGGCCGTTGGCGTCGCCGCCGCGGCGGATGGAGGAGCCGCGCGGGATGCTGTCCTCCATGCGGATGCCCCACTCGTCCACCGGGCGGCCGTTGGGCAGCCCGCGGTCGCCGGCGCCGGCCATGGAGAGCCAGGCGTCGGTGAAGCGCCAGCCGAGCGAGGGGTCCTTCTTGCCGTAATCCATGTGGCCGTACACGCGGACGCCGTCGATCTCCTTTACCGTGTTGGAGAAGAAATCCGCGATGTCCTCGTAGGCGGACCAGTTCACCGGCACGCCCAGCTCGTAGCCGAACTGCTTCTTGAACGCCGCCTTCAGCTCGGGGCGCTGGAACCAGTCGTGGCGGAACCAGTACAGGTTGGCGAACTGCTGGTCCGGCAGCTGGTAGAGCTTGCCGTCGGTGAAGGTGCCGAAGGACAGGCCGATGAAGTCCGGCAAGTCGAGCGTCGGGCTGGTGACGTCCTTGCCTTCGCCGGCCATGAAATCCGTCAAGGAGCCGCCGACGATGTCGCCGTAGCGCGGATGGGTGCCGATGAAGTCCGAGTCGTTCATCCACATGTCGTAGATCGGCCGGCCGGACTGCATCTCGACCTCGATCTTGTCCACGAGGTTGCCCTCGTCGATCAGGTCATGGTTGACCTTGATGCCAGTGATCTCGGCGAAGGCCTGGGTCAGCGTGTGGGACTCGTAGTCGTGCACCTTGAGGATTTCGGAAACGGTGTTGACCTGCATGCCGGCGAACGGCTTGGCGGCGTTGATGAACCACTCCATCTCGGCCATCTGCGCGTCCTTGCTGAGGGTGGAGGGCTGGAACTCGCTGTCCACCCACTTCTTGGCCGCGTCCACCTGCTGGGCATGCGAGACGCCGCTGCGGATCAGCACCCCGGCGCCGGCCGCTGCGGCGGCGCCCTTCATCACGTCACGGCGTTTCATGGCGTTCTCTCCCTTTTGTTTTATTAAGCGAAGCGGAACATCGCCGCCGCGAAGGCCAGCGCCGCCGCGAGCGGATACCACAGCACGTCGCCGCCGAACCGCATCCATAAGATGAACAGGAAGGCCGTGCCGAGCAGCGAGACGAAGAAGCGGTCGCCCCGCGTGGTGGGAAACCCCAGGATGCCGCGCCGCGGCGTCTCCGGACGGTAGATGGCGAGCAGGGTGAGGCCCACGAGCGCGCTGGCGATGGCGGCGAAGAAGCCCACGGTCTGCCAGGTCCAGGCCATCCAGGCCATCAGCGCACACCGGCAATCGAAGATTGGGGCTTTGCCCCAAACCCCACCAGAGAACAGTCGTCCTCTGGACACCTGATTACAGAATCAGGGGTGAAGGGGACGACTGTCCCCTTCCGGGTGCAGGGCAGAGCCCTGCTGCTACACGCGGCCAAGCGCGAATCCCTTGGCGATGTTGTTGCGCACGAACCAGATCACGACGGCGCCCGGCAGCATCGTCAGCACGCCGGCCGCGGCAAGCAGGCCCCAATCCATGCCGGCGGCGGAATAGGTCCGCGTCATCACCGCCACGAACGGCTTGGCGTCCACCGTGGTCAGCGTGGTGGCGAGCAGCTGCTCCACCCAGGAAAACATGAAGCAGAAGAAAGCCGCGACGCCGATGCCGTTGGCGACCAGCGGCACGAAGATGCGGACGAAGAAGCGCGGGAAGCCGTAGCCGTCCAGCGCGGCCGTCTCGTCGATCTCGCGCGGCACGCCGGACATGAAGCCTTCCAGGATCCACACCGCCAACGGCACGTTGAACAGGCACTGGGCCAGCGCCACCGCCCACACCGTGTCGAACAGGCCCACCGCCGAGTACAGGTTGAAGAACGGCATGGCGTACACCGCGGGCGGCGCCATCAGGTTGGACAGCAGCCAGAAGAACATGTGCTTGTCGCCGAGGAAGCGGTAGCGGCTGAACGCATAGGCGGCGGGCAGCGCGATGCTGACGGAGATGGCCGTGTTCAGCGCCACGTATTCCAGCGAATGCAGGAAGCCGCCGTACCACGCCGGGTCGGCAAAGATGTAGGCGTAGTGCGCCAGCGTCGGGCGGTGCGGCCAGAAGGTCAGCGCGCCGGTGATCTCCTCGTTGGACTTGAAGCTCATGTTCAGCAGCCAGTAGATCGGCAGGAACAGCACGAGCAGGTAGCCGCCCATCACGAGCTTGCGGCTCACGTGCCCTTCCTCGCGTCCAGCTGCGTCATGGTGGTGAAGAACACGTAGCACAGCGTGAGCGTGATGAGGTTGTAGGTGAGCGACATCGCCGCCGCGTTGCCCAGGTCCACCTGGCCGAGCGCGATCTTCACCAGGTCCAGGGAAAGGAAGCTGGTGGCCTCGCCGGGTCCGCCGCCGGTGACGACGGACGGCTCGGTGTAGATCATGAAGCTTTCCATGAAGCGCAGCAGCACGGCGATGACCAGCACCCGGCGCAGCTTCGGCAGCTCGATGTTGGTGAACACCGACCAGCGGCGCGCGCCGTCGATGCGGGCGGCCTGGTAGAACGCGTCCGGGATCGCCTTCAGCCCGGCGTAGCACAGCAGCGCCACCATGGAAGTCCAGTGCCACACGTCCATCACCACGATGGTGGCCCAGGCGGAGAACGGGTCCTGGGTGTCGTTGTAGTGGATGCCAAGGCCGTTCACCGCCGCCCCCAGCAGGCCGATGTCCTGGCGGGCGAACACCTGCCAGATCAGGCCCACGACGTTCCAGGGAATCAGCATCGGCAGCGCGATCAGCACCAGCACCAGGCCGACCGTCCAGCCGCGGCGGGGGATGCTGAGCGCCACCAGGATGCCGAGCGGCACCTCGATCGCCAGCACCACGGCGGAGAAGATGAGGTTGCGCACCAGCGCGCGGGCGAAGCGCCCGCCGATGTCGGTCGTGGGGTCGAACAGGGCGTGGAACCACTCGGCGCCGTTCCAGAAGAACGCGTTCTGGCCCATGGAGTCCTGCACCGAGTAGTTCACCACCGTCATCATCGGGATGATGGAGGAGAACATCACGAAGCACAGCACGGGGACGACGAACAGCCAGGCGCGCTGGTTGACCGGTTTGTCGTTCATGCCGCCTGCCCCATCGCCTGCCCTGGCACCCGGCGGTCGTTGGCGAACACGTGGCAACGCGCCGGGTCCAGCTGCACCCGGGCCTCGCTGCCGGCGATCGTCACGCCCAGCGGCAGGGTGGCTGTGATCGGGTGGCCTTCGAACGTGGCCCGCGCCAGCCGGCGGCGGCCGAGGTCTTCCACGCGCTGCACCTGCACCGGCAGGCCGCTTGGGCCTATGGTGGCGAACTCCGGGCGGATGCCGAGCTGCACGCCGGGCATGGCGCCGTAGGCGGCGGCGAGCGCCAGCTCATGACCGGCGAGGGAAGCGGTGCGGCCTCGCACGTCGGCGGGCAGCAGGTTCATGCCCGGGGAGCCGATGAAGTAGCCGACGAAGGTGTGCTCCGGCGTGTCGAACAGCTCGGCAGGGGTGCCGATCTGCAAGACGCGGCCCTCGTTCATCACCACCACGCGGTCGGCGAAGGTCAGCGCCTCCGTTTGGTCGTGGGTGACGTAGATCATCAGCAGGTCGAGCGCGTGGTGCACCGCCTTGAGCTTGGAGCGCAGCTCCCATTTCAGCGCCGGGTCGATGACGGTGAGCGGCTCGTCGAATAGCACGGCGGCCACGTCCGCGCGCACCAGGCCGCGGCCGAGAGAGATCTTCTGCTTGGCGTCCGCCGAGAGGCCGCGGGCGCGGCGGCGCAGGTCAGGGGTGAGGCCGAGCATGGCGGCGATCTCGGCCACGCGCGCGTCCGCCTGGCGGCGCGGCACGCCGCGGTTGCGCAGCGGGAAGGCCAGGTTCTCGGCCACCGTCATGGTGTCGTAGATGACGGGGAACTGGAACACCTGGGCGATGTTGCGCCGCTCCGTCGGCAGCCGGGTCACGTCCATGCCGTCGAACAGCAGGCGACCGTGGGAGGGGATGACCAAGCCGGAGATGATGTTCAGCAGCGTCGTCTTGCCGCATCCGGAGGGGCCGAGCAGGGCGTAGGCCCGGCCTTGCTCCCACACATGGGTCATCGGCTTGAGCGCGTAGTCGGCTTCGCTGCGCGGGGCGGCGTAGGCGTGGCCGATGCCGTCGAGCGTGACGGTGGCCATCAGGACGCTTCCGCCATCCGCCGCGGCACGGCGCGTTCGCCTGTGGCGGCGAACACGAAGCTGCGCGCAGTGTCCACGTGCAGCTGCACTGGCTGGCCGATCGGCAGGTCGTGCACGCCGGGCACCAGGCAAACGAGGGCGCCGTGCGACGTGCGGACGTGGACGAAGCTTTCCGAGCCGTTGATCTCCGTCACCTCGACCGTGCCCGGCAGGCTGAGCGCGCCCGGCATGGCCGCGCCGATCGCGACATCGTCGGGGCGGAAGCCGAGGCGGTAGGAGCCGTCCGCCAGGCCGCGCAGCGGGGCTGGGCAGGGTGCGGCCTCATCCCCCAGCACCAGGCGCGCGCCGCGGACCTCGAACGCCAGCTCGTTCAGCGGCGGGTCTGAGAACACCCGGGCGGCGGCGAGCGTGTCTGGCTGGCGGTACACCTGCGCGGCGGGGCCGGTCTGCACCACGCGGCCTTCGCTGAGCGCCACCGTCGTGCCGCCCAGCAGCAGCGCCTCCGTCGGCTCCGTGGTGGCATACACCAGGATGGCGCCGCTCTCGGCGAACAGGCGGGGCAGCTCTTCCCGCAACTCTTCGCGCAGCTTGTAGTCGAGGTTGCCCAGCGGCTCGTCGAGCAGCACCAGCTCGGCCTGCTTGACCAGGGCGCGGGCGATGGCGGTGCGCTGCTGCTGGCCGCCGGAGAGCTGCGCCGGCATGCGCCGCAGCATCGGCTCCAACCGGAGGAGCTTTGCCGCGTGCTGCACCCGGCGTTCGATCTCCGCCCGCTTCACCCCCGCCACGCGCAGCGGCGAGGCGATGTTCTCGTACACGCTCAGCGTCGGGTAGTTGACGAACTGCTGGTACACCATCGCCACCGACCGCTTGCGCACGGCAACGCCGGTCACGTCCCGCCCATCCAGCATGACGCGGCCGGCGGCGGGCTTCTCCAAGCCTGCCATGAGCCGCATCAGCGTCGTCTTGCCGGCCAGCGTCGGCCCCAGCAGCACGTGCAGGCCGCCGCGCCGCAGCACCAGCGACACGTCCCGCAGCAGCCAGTCGGCGCCGGACTGAAAACCTACCCCTTGCAGCGCCAGGCTCACGCGACGCGGGCCTCCCCCGGGCGCGCAGCGTCGTGCATGGCGGCGTCCAGCCGGGCCACCTGCTCGGGCGTCATGCGCAGGCCGAGCTTGCTGCGGCGCCAAACGACGTCGGCCGCGGTTCTCGCCCACTCGGCGCGCATGAGGTACTGCACCTCCGCGTCCGTCAGGTCGGCGCCGAACACCGTGCCCAGCGCCTCGGCGGAGGCCGCCGCGCCGAGCAGGTCGTAGGCGCGGGTGCCGTAGGCCCGCAGCAGCCGGTGCAGCGTGGCGGGAGGAAGGAACGGGCACCGGCCGCGCAGCTTGGCCAGTTCCTCGTCGAAGCCGTCCATCGGGAAGTCGCCGCCGGGCAGCGCCGCCTTGCCGGTCCAGCCGGCGGGCAGGCCCGGCGGGGCGGGCAGATGCGGCGCCAGCTTGGCCAGCGCTGCTTCCGCCAGGCGGCGGTAGGTGGTGATCTTGCCGCCGAACACGGACAGCAGCGGCGGGCTGCCCTCCGGGGCGTCCAGGTTCAGCACGTAGTCCCGCGTCGCTTCCTGTGCGGCCGTCGCGCCGTCATCGTACAGCGGGCGGACGCCGGAGTAGGTCCACACGACCTCCTCGGGCGCAACCGGCTGCTTCAGGTACTCGGTGGCGCCGCGGCACAGGTAGGCGATCTCGTCCGCGGAGGCTTCGGCGAGCGCCGGGTCGCCCTGGTAGTCGCCATCCGTGGTGCCGATGAGGGAAAAGCCGCGCTCGTAGGGGATGATGAAGAAGATGCGGTTGTCGGCGTTCTGGAAGATGTAGCACTGGTCGCCGTCGTACAGCTGGCGGACCACGATGTGGCTGCCCTTGACCATGCGCACGCGGGCGGCGGTGTTGGCGCGCGCCACGCCGCGCAGCACCTCGCCTACCCAGGGGCCAGCCGCGTTCACCACGGCGCGGGCGCGCACGGTACGGCGCTCGCCGCTGGCGGTGTCGAGCATCTGCAAGGTCCACACGCCGTCCGCGCGGGCGGCGCTGACGCAGCGGGTGCGTGTCGCGATGTCGGCCCCGCGGGCGGCGGCATCCATGGCGTTGAGCACCACGAGGCGGGAGTCCTCCACCCAGCAGTCGGAGTACTCGAAGCCGAGGGTGAAGCCAGGCTTCAGCGGGGCGCCCGCCCGGTCATGCCGGAGACGGACGGTGCGGGTGGGCGGCAGGCGCTTGCGGCCGCCGAGATGGTCGTACATCAGCAGCCCGAGCCGCAGCAGCCAGGCCGGGCGCAACCCCTTGTGATGCGGCAGCACGAAGCGCAGCGGCCAAATGATGTGTGGGGCGATGCCCCACAGCACCTCCCGCTCCATCAGCGCCTCCCGCACCAGGCGGAACTTCTTGTGCTCCAGGTAGCGCAAGCCGCCGTGCACCAGCTTGGTGGAGGAGGAGGAGGTGGCGGAGGCAAGGTCGTTCGCCTCGCACAACGCGACCGACCAACCGCGCCCGGCGGCGTCCCGCGCGATGCCGCAGCCGTTGATGCCGCCGCCGATGATGGCGAGGTCGTAGACGCTGGCGGCGGGCATGGCGCGGTGTTCCCTTCGACGCCATTACGCTACCGCGTTGAGAACCGCGCATCAAGCGAACAAGGCGAACGTGAAGCGAAGCCACCCGCGTCCTGGCCGGCGGTCATCAGCCTTCGAGATGACGCTCGATGATGGCCAGGTTGCGCAGGTTCGCCTTCAGAGCCATGTCGAACATGTCGCCCAGAAGGGGCACGCTGCCGCCGACCACTTCCAGCGCCGTGTTGGCCGCCATGCGGGCCAGTTGCGGCCCCGGCACGCCCAGCTGCGCCGCCTCGTAGATGATGTACAGCGAGATGGCGCCCAGGATGGCGTCGCCGCCGACCGGGAGCAGCCCGACCACGCTGTTCAGGCCAAACCGGAAGCGCGTTCCCGGCAGCTTGAACGCGCCATCAACCAGCCAGGCGATCCGGCGCAGCCGCCTCAGCCGGGCCTGGGCATCTGCGGGCGCTGCATGCGGGACGGCGGTGGCGCTGGCCATGGAAGGCCTCCAGTTGCTGGCAGCGCCCGATGTCGTCAGCCGGGCCGGCATCTTCAATGCTCCCTGCCAACGACAGGTCCTCCGCGGCCAGGCGCCCATCGGGGCACGGCGGCTTTTGCCGACGTTTTCTCCATGCTATCGTTTGTTGCATGAACCGATGCTTGATCCGGTCGTGGCTGATGCATGGCTTGTGGGTCGGCGGTTTCATGGCCGCAAGTTTCGCCGCCCGCGCGCAAGGCATTGATTGCGGCAAGGCCCGGTCGCCCACGGAAAGGGCCATTTGCGCCAGCCCGGCGCTGCTGACGCTCGACGGCCAGGCCGCCTCCGCCTACGCGGACGCCGTGATCCGGCAGCCGGACCAGCGGGACGCCCTGCGAAGCGGCTTGCTGGCCTGGCTCAAGCAGCGCGACGCCGCGTGCCGCATGCCTGTCCCGGCGCTGACGGCGTGCCTGTCGCAGCAGCTGTCCGGCCGCCTCGCCGCGCTCGCGCCGCCGCCGGCCGCGGCAGCGCCCCCGCCGTCCCTGACGGTCACGGCCGCGCCGGCCGCCTTGCCGGACCCGGCCATCCCCAGGGGATTCGACCCGTCGCCGCCGGCCGCCCGGCTGGATCAGGTGGCGTTGCCCGCCGCCGAGCGGGCGGAAACCCTGCTGCACGTCACCAGCCCGGGCCGGTTCACCATCGCGGCCCGCAGCGCAAGCGGCACGGCGTTGCAGCTGGTGGACATGCTGGCCGGGCCGGGCGAGGTGGCGGGCGCCGCCGGGTCGCAGGACGGCCGGCTGGACGTGCTGCTGGACACGGGCGACTACAAGCTGCTGGCCTTCGCATCAGCCGGGGCCACCGGGGATGCCGCGCTGACGCTCACGCCGTTCCGCGCCGCAGGCCCCTCCGCCGCCCTGCCGGCGCCGGGACAGGTTGTCTCGGCCACGCTGGCGGATGGCGAGCAGCGCGGCTTCTGGCTGTCCGTGCCGCCCGGGGGCGGGTCGAACGCCGGGCTGGTTCGGATCGAGGCGGCAGGGCGCGCGCTGGGCGACCTGCGGCTGTGGCGCGACGGCCGGGAGCTGACGCCGCTCATCCCCGAAGTGCGGCAGGCTGAACCAGCGCCGGGCCACGGCCTGACGGACATGCTGCTGACGGGCCAGGTCGAACCGGGCACCTACCTGGCGGTCGCCTATGGCGGGCGGGCGTTGCGCTGGAGCGACGGCGACCCCGCCCAGCCGTTCCACCTGCGCGCCGGGCTGTCCCCCGCGCTGGCGGAAGGCTGGGCCGGCGGGGTGGTCGGCCCGTTCGGCAGCGAAGCGTTCGCGCGGCCCGCAGCGGCGCGGCTGTTGCGGCTGGACTTGCCGTCATCGGCGACGGCGGAGCTGGCCGTGGGCGACAGCACCGCCGCCGTCGCCAAGGCCAGCCGCGTCCCGTCCGCCAGCCTGCGCGTGGCAACCGACTCGCAGGACGCGGTGGTGGTGCGCGCCGCCGCCGGCCAGCCATACACGCTGCAAGCGCTGGAGCAGCCGGAAGAGCGCGTCCTGAGCCAGCCCGGCGTCTACTGGGTCGAGGCGGCGGTGACCGGCATGGGCGGGGACGACATCCCGCCCACGGCCGTGCTGGAGCGGATGGAAGCCGCGAACCGATCGCCGCGGATCGTGGCCAGCACGGCCCCGGCCATCGGCCCGGGCCAGGCGTGGCACGGGCGGTTCAACCTGCGCGGCTCCAGCACGCTGCTGTTCCAGGCCACGGACGGCAGCGATATCGTCGTGCGCAGCACGGGGGTTGCGCTCGCCTCCAGCGATGCCGGGCGCGCCAGCCTGGCGGCTGGGTTCTACCGCCTGAACCTGGTTCCCGAGCCGGGCGCGCAGGGCTTGCTCGACGTGCAGGTTGGGCCGGCCACTGCTCCCTCGCCGCCTGCGTCCGCCTTGCCGGTTAATCCATACATCCCGCTGGGCGTGCAGGCGGTGGCGCCCGGCCAGTCCCTGGGCTTGTCGGTGAACGCGGCGCCGGGCGCATCCGCCGGCTTGTCCGCCCGCGCGCTGCCGGTGGCGCTGGCCGAAGGGCCGCTGCCCGTCACGGTGGCGGCGGGCGCCACCGTCGCCATCCCGGTCACGCTGGCGCCCGGCGGCGCGCTGGCGGTGAGCGAGGTCGGCCGCGGCCCGGTCCCGTTCGGCTTGCAGGAGGTGGCGGCGGGCGGGCGCGAGACGGTGGTGATCCCCGTCAGCGACCGCTCCCGCACGGTGGTGCTGGCCTGGCGCCGCACCCAGCGCC
>CAXTNC010000025.1:0-25458 GCA_964245495.1 uncultured Acetobacteraceae bacterium | reverse complement strand
TCAACGAGGGCTGGGGCCTGTGGTCGACCCTGCCGCTGGTGCTCCTGACGGGGCGGCTGCGGGACCAGTGGCACACCATGACGCGGACCGGGAAATCCCCCCGCCTGTTCCGCCACACGCCGGAGCCGGAGCTGTCCGTCCATCCGGACGACCTGCCGGCGCTGCGCCACGGGGACCTGGCCGTGGTGGAAAGCGCCTGGGGCAGCGGCACCTTCCGCCTGCGCCACGACCGCGGGCTGCGCCGGGGCACGGTGTTCGCGCCCATGCATTGGACGGCGGAGTTCTGCCTCGCCGGCCGGGTCAACAGCGCGGTCAACCCGGCGGCAGACCCGGTGAGCGGGCAGCCGGAGTTCAAGCACACACCCGTGCGGGTGCGCCGTGCCGCAATGGACTGGCACGGCTTCGCCATGGCCCGCCGCAAGCTGGACCCCGGCGTCGCCCCCTGGTGCACCATCATCCCGCTGGACGGCCAGGTCTGGCGGCATGAGCTGGCGGGCACCGGCAGCGCCGCCGTGGCACATGACGGCCTGGTCGCCTCGCTCGGCGGCCCGGACGGCTGGATGGCGCTGCGCGACCCGGCAGCCGACGTGTTCCGTGCCGCCCGGCTGGAAGGCGGCCGGCTGCAAGCCTGCGTGTTCATCGGCCCTGACCACGGCCTGCCGGCGCGCGACTGGCTGATGGCGCTGTTCGCCCAGGATGCGGTCGAGCCGGGGGAACGCCGCGCCCTGCTGGCTGGCCGCCGGGCGGACGGCGCGGCGCCGGAGCCGTCGATCTGCGTGTGCATGGGCGTCGGCGCCGGCGCGATCCGCGCCGCCATCGCCGCCGGCGCGCGCAGCGTGGACGAGGTGGGCCGCGCCACGGCGGCGGGCACGAATTGCGGCTCGTGCCGGCCGGAGATCGGCGCGATCCTGTCCGCGATGCGGGTGGCGGAGCCGGCCTGACCCGGCGGGATGCCGCCTGTCAGGCCGCCAGCGCCCTCAGCCCGGCGATGTCGCGCCGGGGCGGGACGCCGAACATGCGGGAATACTCGCGGCTGAAGTGCGAGGGACTCTCGTAGCCGACCTGGAATGACGCCGCCTCGACGTTCGCAGCGCCCGCAGCCATCAGGTGCCGGGCTTCCAGCAAGCGCAGCTGCTTCTGGTATTGCAACGGCGTGACCGACGTGAGCGCCTTGAACTGGCGATGGAACGCCGACGGGCTCATCTGCGCCGCCCTCGCAAGCTCCTCGATGCGGACCGGCTCGGCGAAGCGTTCGCGCAGGGCGTGTATGGCCGTGACGACGCGCCTGGCATGGCTGGTCGCCAGCGCGATCCTGGCGACTTGGCCACCGTGGGGGCCGGTCAGCAACCAATAGCAGATCTCGCGCATGATCGCGGGGCAGAGCATCGGGATGGCGTTGGGCGTGCCGAGCAGCCGGACCATGCGCAGGACGCAATCCGTCAGCGGCCCGGCGAAATCGGTGACGAAGACGCCGCCGCAGGCATCGCCGCCCGGCGGCGGCGGCGCGTCCAGCCCCTCCATGACCTCCTGCATGACGGCCAGGTCGAATTCGATGACCACGCCGAGGTAGGGTTCCCCCGGGCTCGCCGCCACGACCCGGCCGGCCCCTGGCATCTCGACGCTCACGACGAGCGCCTGCCCTGCCCGGTAGTCGAACTGCTTGTCGCCGAAAATGGCCCGTTTGGCGCCTTGGGCCACGATGCAGAGGGCCGGCTTGAAGATCAGGTGCGAGGGCGGCCTCGCATGGTCCGAGCGGAGGATGGCAAGGCCTTCGATCGCTGTTGCGAACGGGCTTTCCCCGGCCTGCGCATCCGCATAGCGCGCAACGGCCTCAGCCAAGCTGCCCGGCATGGTCGAGCCTCCTTCCTGCACGATCTCCAACATGGCGCGGCGAGCAGGAATAGGCAAGAATTCAGGCAGTTCCGGCATTCAGCGGGCCAGGCGGTTGAGGCTACCGTGCGCTGAGGCCGTAAAGCTAGGAGCGCGCAATGCCAGTAGAACACGTCTTTGAATCAGCACCCAAGATCGCGATCGTCACGGGCGGCAGCCGCGGCCTCGGGCGCAGCACCGTGCTGAGCCTCGCCAAGCGCGGGGTCGACTCGATCTTCACCTACAACTCGAATCGGGCGGAAGCGGAGAAAGTCACGGGCCTGGTCGGGGAAGCGGGGCGGAAGGCCGTCGCCTTGCAGCTCGACACCGGCCGCGTCGCCGCCTTCGACGGTTTCGTGGACGGCGTGCGGCGGGCGCTCAGCGGCTTGGGGGCCAAGCGTTTCGACTACCTCGTCAACAATGCCGGCAACGAGCACGGCAACACCAGCATCGAGAACACCACGGAAGCGGAGATGGACGCGCTCTACAGCGTCCATTTCAAGGGCGTGTTCTTCCTGACGCAGAAGCTGCTGCCGCTCATCAACGACGGCGGGCGCATCGTCAATCTTTCGACGGGCCGCACCCGCATCATCGTCCCCGCCGGCGCACCCTACGGGTCGATGAAGGCGGCCGTCGAGGTGCTGACCAAGTACATGGCCAAGGAGTTCGGCCCGCGGGGGATCGCCGTCAACGTCGTGGCGCCGGGCGCCGTCGCGACCGATTTCAGCGGCGGCATCGTGCGGGACGATCCCGGGATGAACAAGCGTGTCGCCGACATGACCGCGCTGGGCCGCGCCGGCTTGCCCGATGACATCGGCCGGATGATCGCCTCGCTGCTCTCCGAGGACAACCGCTGGGTCAATGCCCAGCGCATCGAGGTCTCGGGCGGCTTGTCCATCTAGTCGGCCTAGTACGACCGGTCGCTGTTCGGCCCCGTGACCGGATCGGCCATCTCGTTCGCCGCATGCTGCGCGGCCACGCTCGCCACTTGCAGGTAGGGCAGGTTTCCCAACGCCTCCACCGTGCGCGCGCCGCCCCGGGGAAACGCCGGCCCGTCCAGCGCCCGCGCCGCACCCGCGGCGTCGCCGGACGCAAGCTCGTTGCGGGCCGCCACCAGCCGGTCAACCACCAGCTGGGACGGCGCGCCCGGCGCGATGCCGACCACCCGGCGCAGCTCGATGCGGCCCATCACCATCTGCTCCTGCGTGCCGGGGTCAAGCCTGGCCCAGCGCGGGCTGGTGGCCAGCTCGCCCGCCAGGTACTCCATCGCCAGCGCCGCCTGCGCCCCGGCGGCGGGGTTGCCGTAGGTGCGCGCCGGATCGCTCAGCGCGTTCTGGGCATACAGCGCCGCGGGCACATCCTGGTCCGCCGGGCCGAACACCCCGGGCGGCAGCCGCGCCGTGTCGATCGGCGGCGGCGGCAACGATGGGCCGCAGCCGGCGAGGACGGCGGCGAGCAGGGCCGCGACAGGGCGGCAGCGTCGTTCAAGCAACGGGGGCAAGCCCGGTCCGGGTGCGCGCCGCCAGCTCCACGTAGTGCGCCGCCGTCCGGTCCCAGTTGGCGCGCTCCTCCGCGTCCATCACGCGCATGAGCCGGGCGGGGCTGCCGGCCCACAGCTCGTTGCGGCCGATCCGTTTGCCCGGAGCCAGCAGCCCGCCCGCCGCCAACATGCCGCCCTCCTCGATCACTGCGCCGTCCAGCACGGTGGCGCCCATGCCGACGAAGGCGCGGTCCTCCAGGGTGCAGGCGTGCACGATGCAGGCGTGGCCGACCGTGACGTGCCGCCCAATCAGGCATGGGAACCGCCCGGCGTTGACGTGGACGACCGTGCCGTCCTGGATGTTGCTGCCGTCGCCCACGCGGATGTGGTTGGTGTCGCCGCGCAGCACGCAGTGCCACCACACGCTGACGCCCGCGCCCAGCGCCACGTCCCCGATCACGGCAGCGGTGGGCGCGACCCACGCATCGGGCGCCAACTGGGGCGCCACCCCGTCCAGCGCCCAGATCGACCCCGTAGGCGGCCCGTCAGCTGCCATGCCCGGCTCCTCCCGCCGGGTCCAGGCCGAGCATCAGCCGCATGTTCTGCACGGCGGCGCCGGATGCGCCCTTGCCGAGGTTGTCCAGCGTTGCCACCAGCACTGCATGGCCGTGGGACGGGTGGGCGAACACCCGCAGCTCCATGCCATCCGTGCCGTTCAGCGTTTCCGGCTCCAGCTTGCCGGCCGGCTCCGCAGGCATCACCCGGATCGCCGGGGTATGGCGGTAGTGCGCGGCCAGCGCGTCCGCCAAGTCCTGCCCCGACGGCTGGGCCGGCAACGTGCTGAGGTGAAGCGGGATCGACACCAGCATGCCTTGCCGGAAATGGCCCACGGAGGGAACGAAGATCGGCCGCCGGGTCAGCCGGGCGTGGTGCTGCAACTCGGGAACGTGCTTGTGCTCCAGCCCGAGCGCGTAAACCTCGAACGGCGGCCCGCCTTGCGCCTCGTGCGCCTCCACCATCGCGCGCCCGCCGCCGGAATAGCCGCTGACGGCGTTGACGCAGACCGGGTGGTCCGGCGGCAGCAACCCGGCCGCGACCAGCGGGCGCAGCAGGGCGATGGCGCCTGTCGGATAGCAGCCAGGGTTGGCAACCCGGCGTGCGTCGGCGATCCGTGCCGCCTGCCCGTCCTCAAGCTCGGCCAGGCCGTACACCCAGCCGGGATCGACCCGGTGCGCCGTGCTGGCGTCCAGCAGCTTGGGGGCGTCCGCGCCGAGGCTGGCGGCGAGGGCGGCCGATTCGCGGGCAGCGTCGTCGTGCAGGCAGAGGATGGCGAGGTCCGCCTGCGCCATCATGTCGCGGCGCGCGGCCGGGTCCTTGCGGCGCGCTGGAGCGATGGAGCGGACGGCAACGCCGGGCATGTCCTGCAGGCGGTCACGGATGCCAAGCCCGGTGGTCCCGGCTTCGCCGTCGATGAAGATGCTGTGGCTCATGCGCTCGCCTTCCTGGCGGGGATGGTGGGGCGGGATGCCGGTCCGATGCAAGCCTGGTTGGGTGGCCGGTCACGGGAAGACCCTGTCCGCCGGCCCGTCATGCGGGGGGCAGGCTGGGATGAACTGCCCGTTGATGAGCCAGGATTCCCTGGTCTGCCACGGCTGGCACGTGACCACCACGTCCTTGCCGAAGAAACGGCCGACCGCCGCAACCCCTTCTGGGGCCTGTGGCCCGACCCTGAATGTCCCGATCGGCTGGGCGTAGCCGCGGATCAGCATGCCTGTCTCGTCGGGAGGCATGTAGAACTCCATCTGGTCCGTGCCGGGCTGGGCCGCCGAGCGCCATGTCCGGGTGCGGGCGGCGATTGCCCAATGGATGTTGGCGTAGTCGCGGGACAGGCCGTGAAGGTCGAACAGCACCGGATGGAGCGAGAGCGCAAGCAAGGTTGGCGGCAGCCAAGCGGCCCGGCGCCAGAACGGCCATCGTGCCAGCGCCCACGCCATCGCCATGATGGCAAGCAGGTCGATGAACCAGAAGCGGATCGTGGCCTGCCGCTCGCAGCAGAGCGTGCCGTCATGACTGTGGGCGGCGGCGATGGAGAACAACGCGGCCGCGCCGAGGGCTGCCGCCAGCACGGCATGCCAACGGCTGAGCACGGGGCTGGCCGCCTTGGCCTGCTGCCAGACCGCGGCGAAGCCAAGTGCGAACAGCAGCTTGGCTGCGAAGGCGGCCAGGCTTGCCGCCGCCGTTCCATCCGCCCCGTTGCCGGATGCCAGTTCCGTCACGAACTGGCGCAGGCCGATCGCCAAAGAGGCAAAGAGTCCGGTCCCCATGCCGGACCTGATCGCATGGGCAAGCGCTGCACCCAGGACGAGGCCGCCCAGCAGGCCCGGAAAAATCCCCCATGCCCCATCGCGGAGCGCTTTGACCGGGCCTGACCGGCCGGTCAAGGCGCCGGCAAGCATCGTTGCGCCGGCGAAGCCGACCGCCATGGCCGCGCCCATTTCACTGCTGACCGCAGCCACCATCAGCGCAGCGGCGCAGCCGATCCGGCGACGCGCGTCGAGCGGGGATGACAGCAGGAACAGCAGCACGACCGCGCTCCCGGCGGTCGGAAGGTAGGCGGCGGCTGTCGCTGGCTGGTAGAACACCTCCGTGACGCTGTTCGTGGCCAGCACATAGGCGAACAACGCTCCCACGAGCATCGCGGCAACGGCCAGATGCCGGCGGGACGGCGGCAGCGCGCTGCGCGCCGCCAGCACTGCGCAGCCCAGCGCGCCAACCCAAAGCGCCGCCAGGAACGGGATGACCAGCGGGTTGCCGCCCCCCAGCACCGCCGCGCCATAGAGGATGAGCAACGCTTCGGAGAACGGCTGCGGTGAAGATGCAAGGTGCGGCAGGAGCGCCTGCCAGCCGTCAACGCGCAGCTTGGTGAACAGGAGGTACTCGTCGGCCTGCCAATGTCCGAGGCCGAGTTGGCCCGCATAGGCGGCCAGGCACAGCAGCGCCGCGACCCCTGGCAGCAGCGGCGTGCCGCCGACCAGCCGCAGCGCCGCCCGCCCCCCTGCCCGCCAGTCCGGCCGGGTTCCCAGCGGATGGCGGATGCTGTCGGCGACGGTGGAGGGCAGGCCGAGTTCCGCATCCGGCCGCCGGCCGCTCTTGGGCTTCAGCCGCAGCGCCGGGCGCTCGACCGAGTGCCAGGACAGCATGGCCACCATCAGGGTGACAGCCGTGGCGATGGTGGTGGCGAAGCCATGGACATGGTCCAGCACCAGTTGCTGGATGGGGAAGGCGTAAAGGTAGGCGCCGTAGGACAGGTCGCCGAACCGGGCGGCCTGCCGCAGCAGCGGGGTGGACTCGCTGCCGAAGGCGATGACCACGTAGGACAAGGCCAGCCACCGGAACGGGGCGCTGCTGGCGCCGATCAGCATCGGCAGAAGGAAGGTCGCAGCGGTGAGCGCCACGGCTGCATCGAGCCGGAACAACGCCGCAAGCCGCAATTGCATCTGGCGCCAGAACGCGCCGGCCATGAAGAAGGGCACCTGCACCAGCACGTATTTCGGGTCGGCGCTGTAGATCAGGCTGTAGCCGGTCGGGTGGTAGGCGAACATGTAAAGCCCGCCGGCGCCGCACGCGGCCATGATGGCCAGCAGCGCCGCGCTGCGTCCCCAGGCTGCGCACAGCCAGACCAGCGGCACGGCGAGGTAGCACAGCGTTTCGGGAAACAGGCTCCACAGCGAGCCGTCCACCGCGCCGCCGAGCAGCCGGTGGGTGAACACGCCGGGCAGGGTGAGCTTCAGGTAGAGCGCGATGTTGAGCAGGAACTGCCAAGTGCCGTGATGGCCGAAATAGGCCGGGAGCGGCAGGGCGGTGGCGGCGGCCCCGACGACGAAGACGCAGAACAGCACGCAGACGGCAAGGCCGGGGAAGATGCGCAACGCGCGCTTGAGGAGAAAGGAGCCGAGCTTGGGATCGCGCAGCCAGCTGTCGTAGATCAGGTAGCCGCTGAGGCTGAAGAAGATGTCCAGCCCGATCCCCGCGACGGGGCCGCCCCACAGCACCGGTGTCGGCGCGCCCTTCAGGTCCTGGCCATGGCCGTAGATCACCAGCAGCGCCGCGAACAGCCGGATCGCGCCGAAATTGTTTCTATGGGCGCCGGCTGGCTTTACGGTGTCCATCAGGGGGCGTTCGTTTTTGGTTGGATGACGCCGGGCGTCCTGCCCACCCGGCCATGTTGACGCTCTCCGCTTCGTTGTATCGCAGCCTCCGGCCAAGTCGGGGATTCAGACCTTCGTGGCAATTGCCGGCCAAGCCTTGGAAAAACACCTTTGCGCCACCGTCCAAAGGCGCGCCCAGTCGAACCCGGCCCAGACTGGAAGCACAAGTGGCACAGCCCCGATCAGATAGCGCGGTATGACGCTGACGGTATAGAGCGGGACCGTTGCGACAACAGCCAGGAACCCGGCGCTCGCCACCAGGCACCCCGGATCCGTCCGCCCCGCAAGCAGATGCCATCCCGCTGCCAGCCCCGTCGCGGCAAGCAGCGATGAGTAGGCGGGTGCGAGCCGCAGGAACGCCGCCAGCATGATGGACCACTTGGCCGTCGTTGCCGTCGTGATCCGCGGCGTCGCGAACCGATTCATCATGCCGACGAAGCCCTGCGGCAAGGTGCGCGTGATGCCGCTCTCGCCGGCAAGGTTGGGCCGCCAATGGCTGGGCTCGAAGTGGAACAGCAGGGTGGTCGCGTATACCCGCAGAAAGCTCAGCGGGCTGCGCCTTAATCCATGGAGGACGATCCGGGCGCAGGCTGCATCCACCGTCCGGGTGTATGGCACAGTGATTCCGAGGCGGCGCTTGATCAAGGCTTGCGCGTCCGTGTCGTCCTCGCCCCAAATCTGGTTGCCCCGGCGCTCGTAGTCAGGCAGCCTCAAGGCCGCAACCTCGGCGTCTGAGACGTCAACGCCGGCGGCGCGGAAATCCTCCGCAGCGAGCGCCGGGGCAAAGCTGCCAAGCAGGAACACCCCGGACAGCTTGTTGACAAAGAACTCGCCTGGAAATTGGTCGGCGAAGATGATCCGGTTGGCGCCGACCAAAGCGGCCATCCCAAGGACCGGCAGCGCGGCGGCGGCCAGGAGGCGGCGGAGGACGGACAGGCGCAACCTGACTGCGCCAAAGCCGATGAAAGCCACGCTCACCATCAGGATCGGGAAATAAGAGACGCGGATGAACACGGCCGCTGCGGCGATGAGCGCCAACCCCGGCAACCAGCGCCAGAAACCCTCCCGCGTCGCTTGGAGGGCGCGGCGAAGCGAGGCGAGAAACAACAGGAACAGCAAGGCTGCCAGCAAGTCCGTCATGTAGAAGCGGGTGTAGAAGCCGATTATCGGATCGAGGCAGCAGGCGACGACGAAAACGGCATGGGCGCGGCGGCCGCCTGAAGTTTCCGCGAACAAGGAAGAGCACGCCATTAAGACCAGCAAGAGCGCCAGCGCTTGCAGCGCCATAAAGGCATGTTCGCTGCCCGTGAGCCGGACCAGCGCGTTCACGGCCAGGCCGAACAGCCAGGAGCGGTCCGGTGGCAGGAAGCGGCCGTTCGCTCCAATGTATGTCCCAAGATAGGAGACGGAGTCTCCTTGAAAGAAGCGTTCCATGTGGTCGATGCAGAGGCCGAGGACCAGTAGCAAGCTGGCAGCGAGCCAGAGCGGCCAGCGCCGCGCCATCCCGGCGCTGCATCCGGGTGACAAAGAGACTGGGATACTCACAAGTCCAGGCCATGTGCCGGAAAACTGCCGTCGCATCAACCCCGCGGTCCGATCTGGATAGCCGAGCGCAAGCGAGAAGCTGCATTCTATCAGAGATGATAGGAGCGCCGCTCCCTTGCCCGCAGGCTTGCGCTCAAGCTGCAGTTTCGGCGGAAACGCGGGACCTTCTCGTGAAATGGATCACGACGCCCGTGGCTATTGCTGCTTCAGCCCAGCTGGCGGGTAATTCGTGTCCTGGACATCCGCCGGTGCTGACACTAGAAGCCCGGCGTGATGATTGATAAGCCTGGACTCAGGCTATCCGACTGCACCAGCCGAGTTCCGGAAACCCTGCGTTCTTGGGAGTGGGCGGTTTTGGGCATGTTGCTCATAGCTTCGCTGGCTATCGTATTTCGTTTCGCCTTGCTGAGCCGTTTCAACTTGCTGTTTGGCAGTTCGGTTGATGGATTGATCGAGACAAGCATTCTCGAACACTGGTGGAATGTATTTCAGGATATAACCCGCTGGGACCAGACTTTCTACTTTTTTCCAGAGAAAGGCACGCTTGGGTATAACGATGGGTATTTCCTTTATGGTGCGATTTATTCAATATTTCGTCTAGCCCGCTTAGACCCGTTCCTGTCGTCAGAATTGGTGGACGTGGTTGTACGGCTCGTGGGCTTCTTCAGCTTTGCAGCATTCGCGCGGGGGACGCTTCGCGCGCCTGCTTGGATGGCGGCGTTTGGAGCGGCCGTGTTCACCGCGAGCAACAACAGCTACTACCAAGGTGCCCACGCGCAGTTGCTTTCTGTCGCCTTCGCGCCGCTTGAAGGCATCCTGCTCGCCGGCGCCGCGTCTGCCATGATGCGCGGCGACCGGCTTCTGGCGGCTGCCGCAGGGATGGGTGCCGCCTTGCTGCTGGCGGCATGGTTCCTGACCAGCTTCTATATGGCGTGGTTTTTCACGCTGTTCTGCACGGTCTGGTTGCCCATGATGGCGGCATGGTCGGGAAGCGCCCGCCGGCGCCAAATCCTTCGCTCATGCCGGCGGTGCTGGGGGCCGCTTCTGGCATCCTTCGCCGTCCTGGCCTTGGGCCTCCTGCCAACCGCGCAGATGTACCTGGCCGTGTTGTCCAGCGCCGGGGCGCATGACTTTACCGAGACCAGCCAATACCTGCTGCAACCGTTGGACGCCTTGAACCTCGGGGCGGGCAACCTGCTCTGGGGTTGGCTGGACCGCGGGTGGCTTTCTTCCCTGCCAGTCGGTGGGGAGCACCCCACAGGCTTCACTCCGTTGTTGCTTGCCGCCTTCGTCGCCGGCCTCGCCGCCGCAATTCTGCGCTGCCGTCTCGTGCCCGCCTCGCTCGGCGTTGCCACGCTGCTCTGTTGGTTGTTGGCCCTGCGCGTGGGAGACTGGTCTGCCTGGCGCTTGGTCTACGCTTTCGCGCCAGCTGGGGCGGCGATCCGCGTGGTAGCGAGGTTGCAGCTGTTCTTGGACTGGCCGCTCATCAGCGTCGCTCTAACTGGCCTTGCCGACTTGCCTGCCCTATTGCCGCGCCGCCATACAACCGGAGCAGTGCTTGCCGCCGCGACTGCCCTGCTCTTGCTTATGGAGCAGGTCAACACCACGCGCATTCCCGCGCTTGACCGATCGGCGGAGCTTGCCGTCTTCCAGCGGACTGCTCCGCCGCCAGTCGCTTGCCGCGTGTTCTTCACCCCAAATGCCGCCTCTCCAGACCCAGGCTTTGGTCCCGTCATTCGGGCGATGGTACAGTCTAACGTGGACGCCATGATGGCCGCAGAGTGGTTCCATCTTCCTACGGTCAATGGTTTCGCAACCAAGTTGCCGCGTGGCTGGGACCTGCTTTACAGTGACCGCTTAGATTATCGTGCCCGGGTTCGCGACTACGCCGTCGCGCACGATCTGTTGCCGTCATTGTGCGAACTGGATTTGCACAACAGTCAATGGAACGAACACCCGTTCAAGGACTAAAGCCGAAGCCTGTTCTGCTGTGCCCCCCTTGCCTTCGCACTGCGCCGCTTGCCGCTTCGATTTGTTCCTGAAAGCGCCACAGACGCACCTGACAGACCAATGCCTAGCCGTGCAGTCAGCGGCTCGCTGGCGCTTGCTCGCCAGATGTCGGCAAGCATGTCATAGACGCCATCAATCCTGAGTTCAGACAGCGCGGAGCCATGCAGTCACTGCGAGAAGGTCCTGCTGCGCAGCCAGCGGATGAGGCGGCGGCGCTGCGGGCCATCCTCGATGAGCAGCGTGCTGGGCATCGGCGGATCGAGGCGCAACTCTGGACGCAGCACGCCAGGGTCAGGCGGCTGATGCGGTCGGAAGCTGCTGCCAGGCAGGCGCTGGAAGCGGCGCAGGCAGAGATCGAGCGGCTGCGGCAGGAGCAAGCCCGCCTGCTGGGCTTGCTGAGCTGGCGCATCACGGAGCCATTGCGCCGTGCCTTCACCCGCTTCCCTCGCGCGGCGCGGACAGCTGTGGCCATGGCGCAGTTCGTCTGGTGGGCGGCCACCTTCCAGGGCCGCCGCATCGCCAGCAGCTTGCGCGCCCACTCGCTGCTCCGGCGACAGGAGGGCCAGATCGGCGCCGACCCGATGTTCGATGTGGCGCACTACTGCCGGCAAGATCCGGCGATTGCCGGGTCGGGCTGGAGTCCGTTGCGCCACTACCTGCTGCGCGGCCGATTCCAGGGGCTGTCCCCCCACCCGTTGTTCGACCCGGCCTGGTACCGCAGCGCCTATCCGGACATCGGCGGCCAGGACCCGCTGACCCACTACATCCTGCACGGCAGGGCTGCGGATCGGCAGCCGAACGCCTTCTTCGATCCTGTCTGGTATCGCCAGCAGCACCCGGACGCCGCCGCGCCGGGCCAGGACCCCCTGCTTCACTTCATGCAGGCGGGGGCGGCCCGCCGCTATGACCCGTCAGCCTCGTTCCAGCTCGGGGCCTACCTGGACCGGTACCCGGACGTGGCGGCAAGCCTGGCGAACCCGCTCGCGCACTACCTCCGGCAGGGCCGGAGAGAGGGGCGGGCCATCTGCTCCGCCGAACCGGGCGATGCTGCGCAGCCGGTGGACGGCGCGCGCATCGAGGTCCGCAAGCGGCCGCGCGGCGGCACGGAGGTGGCCTTGCTGGTGACGCACTCGCCCGGCGGCAGGCTGAAGCCGCACCTGCGCCACTACCTGCAATCCTTGCAGCGCGAGGGCGTGGCGGTCACGCTGGTCGTCGCGGCCGACCAAGGGTTCACGCAGGACGAGCCCTGGTTGTACGACATCGTGGACGGGCTTTACGTCCGGGCCAACGAAGGGTGGGATTTCGCGTGCTGGGCGCACGTCCTGCGGCTGAACCGGGCTTTCTACAAGGCCGAAATCCTGTACTGGCTGAACGACAGCCTGCTGGGCCCGGTGAACCAGCCGGCGTTCCATGCCGTGCTGGAACGGGTGCGGGCCAGGGACGGCGGACTGGTCGGGCTGACCGCCAGCCTGGAGCGCGCCTACCACGTCCAGAGCTTCTTCCTGGCATTCAAGCCGAAAGCGCTCCGGTCGGCTGCCTTCCAGGCGTTCGTGCTCGGCATCCAGTCCTTGCGCACCAAGCAGGAAGTCATCAACGCCTACGAACTCACGCTGGCAGCCTGTCTTGAGAACGCCGGAGTTCCTGCTTCGGCCGTGTTCGAGCCTGCCGGTCCCGACAACCCTGCGATCCATAACTGGGAGGCCATGCTGGAAGCCGGCTTTCCGTTCCTCAAAGTGGCCGCCGTCACGCACGATCTTGAGCACGTCGACAAGAGCGGCTGGCGCGAGGCGTTGCACCGGCACGGCTTCGACCCGGCGCTGGCCGACCAGCTCCTGGCGGAAAGGCAGGCTTCGCCTCTTGCCGCGGCCGGGCCGGGGCATCGCCCGCCGCTGGCCAACAACCCGCCGCAGCTCGCCTTCATCGGCCCGTTCAACTACGGCAACGGCCTCGGCGTCGCTGCGCGGAGCTACCTGACCGCCTTGATGCACCTGGGCTTCCCGACCACGGCCTTGCCGGTCGAACAACCGTTCGAGAGCCACCAGCGGGTGGCGCCAACCCTGCCGAGCACCGAGTGCGTGGGTCCGGCGGACGTGGCGCTCGTGCACCTGAACCCGGATGCGTGGGACGCCCTGGTGACTCCCTCCCAGTCGGCCGCGATCGAGGCGGCGCGCCGCCGGGTGGGCCTGTTCGTGTGGGAGTCGCAGGACATCCCGGAGCCGTTCGCGGCGAGGACGCGGCGGCTGAGCGCGGTCTGGGTCCCGAGCCGCTATTGCGCGGACGCCTTCCGCCAGGTGTCCGAAGCGCCGGTGCACATCGTCCCCTACGTCGTTCCCGTCCGGCCCCGCCGGGCGGACCCGGCGCGGGTGGGCCGGCTCAAGCAGGAGCTGGGGATCATGCCCGCCAGCCGCGTGATCCTGTTCAGCTTCGATGCGTCGAGCTATCTCGCGCGCAAGAATCCCCACGCCCTGGTGCGGGCGTTCGACCAGTCCGGGCTGGCCGGCGCGGGGTGGCGCCTGCTGTTGAAGACCAAGCACCTGGACGCCGCGAAGGCGGATGGGCAGGCGCTGCTGGAGGCGGCCGGCCGCAGCGGCGGCACGCTGCTGCTCAACCGCCCAGTCGACGTGGAGGCTGCACTCACGCTGCTCGACATGGCCGACATCTACGCGTCCCCGCACGCCTCCGAAGGGTTCGGATTGACGATCGCGGAAGCGATGGCACTGGGCAAGCCGGTCGTTGCGAGCGATTTCGGCGGCAGCACCGACTTCCTGGACGCAAGCTGCGGCTTCCCGGTGCGGTGCACGCCACGGCAGCTACAGGAAAGCAACGGCGCCTACCCGCAGGGGACAACCTGGGGGTGGATCGACGAGGACCAGTTGACGGAAACCCTGATGGCCGTGGCCGCCCTGTCCGCTCCCGCGCTGGCCGAGATCGGGGCCAAGGCCCGCCAGCGCATCAAGGCGCAGCTCTCGCCCCAAGCCGTCGCGGACAAGATGCGGGCGGGGATCGATGACGTCCTGGCACGCTGATGGCCTCGTGGCGTCCATTCTTGCCCCCGATGGGACGTGGAGCACGGCCGCGGACCAGCCGGCCTGGGACGAGGCGTGCTGGTACGTGTTCGCCGACCCGCAAGCGGAGCTGAACCCCCAGCTTGCCGGCCTGCTTCATCGCCACGGCGCGGAGCGGCCGGATGTGGACATCGTTTATGGCGACGAGGTGGTCGCTGCTGCGCCTGGCCGCCTGCGCCAGCATCTTTGCAAGCCGGCGTTCGACGAAACCCAGCTGATCGCGCAGGATTACATCGGGCTGCCCGTCGCGGTCCGGGGCCGGGCCATGGCGGTGCTGGGCGGGCTGGATGCCTCGGCCGGTTCCGCGCAAGCATACGAGATGCTGCTGCGCGCCACGGCGGCCGGCCTCAAGATCGGCCGGATCACCCAGGTGCTGGCCATCAACAGCCCTGACGCCGTGCGGGCCACGGCAGCGGACCGGCTGGCGGTGCTGCGGCGCAGCCTTGCCCGCAGCCGCGCCGAGTGCGATGCCGTGCCGGGCTTGACGGCATCCAGCGTGGAGCTGCGCCGCCGGTTCGACGACCCGCCGCACGTGACGATTCTGGTCTTGCCAGGCAGGCCTGCGCCGGACGGCGCGGCGGCGGACGCGGGCTTGCTGAGAAGCCTTTGCCAGACCGACTGGCCGATGGACCGTCTCCAGGTCATGGTTGCCAGCGACGAGGCCGCCGACGTGGAGCCTTGGCCTTTCGGCGTCCATCGCCTGGCGCTGGCAGGCCGCGCGGCCGGAGCCAACCAGCTCTGGCAGGCCAGCGGCGCCGAGCACCTGGTTTTCCTGGACGCTGGGGTGTCGGTCCGCCATCCGGGCTGGCTGCGCGCGCTGATGACCTTCGCCGCCGACGAGGGCGTGGGCGGCGTGGGCGCCCGGCTGCTGCACCCGGACGGCAGCATCCGCCACGCCGGGATGCCATGCGGCGCGCCCGGCCCGTATGCCTTCGCCGGCCTGCCAGCGGACGCTCCCAGCTACCAGGATTGGGCCTGCGTGCAGCGCGAATGGTCCCTCGTGTCTGGCGAGGCGTTCGCCACCCGGCGCAGCCTGCTGGAGCAGGTGAACGGCTTGGACGAACATTTCGGGTACGGCATCGGCCAGGCAGACCTGTGCCTGCGGCTGCGGCTGCTGGGCTTGCGCATCGTCTATACCCCCCATGCCGAGCTGGTGCAGCGGGATGGAGCATCCTACGACAGCGCCAACTCCGAGCCGGATGAGACGGCGCTGTTCTTGGAGAAGTGGCGGCACTTCGCCGCCGCCGACCCGGCGTATCACCCGCGGCTGAGCCGCGGCACGCCAGCGATCGCCCCCGTGCCGTCCGGCGACGACTGGTGGCGTCAGCGCCCGAGCAGCCGCCGCAGCAGGCTTTTCGGCGATGGCGGCGGTGCTGGCGACTTGGGCGGCATCCAGCCGGAGTAGTTGATCCGGTTCGCCTCCGCTTCGCTCAGCTTCGCCAGGGGAGCGGGGCGGCGGCGCGCCACCACGGCGGTCTGGTAGCTGGGCACCACACCGCTTTCAGTCAGCATGCGTTCCATCAGCACGATCAGGCGGCCGATCGTCTGGTCCTTGGGATCATCCCAATCGAAGTTCGGCAGGATGCCGGTGAAGAACGGCCGCATGATGCTGCCGCCATAGTCCCGCCGGTCGATCACGTCGAAATACCGGTAGGTCAACGGCAGGATTTGCGAGGCATGCACCCCCTCGGACGGATCATGCTGCATCATCCATTCCAAGGAGGGCTTGGGCACGCCTTGGCGCTGGTGCTTGGCGAGCACGTCCCAGCGGAACTGCGGCGCCAGGCAGGCGTCGATCCGGTTCATCAGCGCCAGCACGTGGTCGTCGTAGATGTGATGGTCCGGGCCGATGTACTCGTCGAAGATCAGCAGCCCGTCCGGCTTCAGCACCCGGTGCATCAGCTGGAACATCGCCTCGATCTCGAAGAAGTGGTGGATGGCCGCCTGCACGAACACCACGTCGAACGCCGCGGTCGGCAAATCCTCCGTCAGCACGTCGCCGGACCGCAGTTCCAGCCTTCCGGCATAAGGCTGCCCCGCCACCCGCGCCGTCGCCGCCGCGATGGCGGAGCGCGACATCTCGTAGGCGGTGATGTGCTGCGCGTAGCCCTCCTTGGCCATGTGCTCCTCGATGAACGCCATGCCGCAGCCGATGGACAACATGCGCGAGGGCGGGGGCGTAAGGTAGCGCCGGCCGATCGCGTCGATGATCCAGCCTTCGGGCGAGCCAGTGGTCGGCTCGGCAATGGCGTGGCGGTAGAGGAACTTGTGCTGCGTGTAGTCGATCGGGTCGCCGTCCACGTTGGGCCGCGAGCCAACGTGCTCGCCTCCCTCGTAGCGCTGGTCCCAAACGGACGTGGCGTCCGTGACTTTGTCCGTCATGTCCATGGTCCTTGCTGTGGCGTCCAACGGGAATACCATTGGTTGTGAAGAACGATCTGGGCAAGGCGGCGGCTCGACTGTTCCCAGGACACCGTCGTGATGCGCGCCGGGTCGGGCACGTGGCCGGTGGCGCGCAGCGCCAGCCAGCGGCGCAGGGCAGCCGCAAGCGGCCCTGCGCCGCCAGTGAAGTACAGGGCGTGCTCGCCGCACACCTCGCGGAAGATCGGCAGGTCGCGCGAGATGACCGGCAGCCCGGCGCGCGCCGCTTCCACCAGGGGGAGGCCGAACCCCTCGCCTTCGGACGCCATCAGCAGCGCCCCGCTGCGCGCGTAGAGCGCTGCCACCAGCCTGTCGTCCGCGTCCCGTACCCAATGCAGGCGGCGGCCGAGTTCAGGATGGGCCAGGATACGCTGCTCCAGCCCTCCCATCAGCCATCCGGTGCGGCCCACCAGCGTCAAGCCCACGTCCAGCCCGTCCCCCCACAGCGAGTCGAAGGCGTTGAGGGCGTCCACGTGGCCCTTGCGCGGCTCCAGCGTGCCCACGACCAGGGCGGTGGGACGCGCGGCGGCCGCGGCGAGGCAGGCGTGATCGACCGGCTGCGCCGCGGCCGGACGGAAATCGGCCCCGAGATGGAACCAGCCGATGTCGAGCGGGCGGGTGCGGGCCGGCTGGTTGACATCAAGCCAGCCCAGCAAATCGTCGGCAACGGCCTTGGAGATGCAGACGAGGCCGTCCGCCAGGCTGCTGATCGTCCGCAGCCAATGCGGGAACATGCTTTGCACCGGGGCGGGGAAGCAGGCCGGCATCTGCACCGGCAGCAGGTCGTAGATGACCACCGCAGCCCGGGCGCCACGGGCGCGCACGGCGTGGATCGCGTCAGCCAAGCCGCCCACGTCGTGAATGTGCAGGTCCAGCCCGACAAACACGTCCCCCTGCGCCGGCGCGGCCTTGGCCGGCGGCCCATCGTCGGGCGCCAAGCCGAACAGGCGGCGGCCGAACCCGCGCGCCAGCGTCAGGCCTCCCGGCCCCGTGCTGACCGGCTCCATGCGCGCGCCCAGGTCCGTCATGCAGCCGAACTGGCGCACCGTTTCGCGCACCACCCGCTGGATGCCGGTGCCCGCGTCGTGGGCGGCGATGGTTGATACGTCCAGCAGCAGCTGGCGGGAGCCTGGACGCTGGAAGGTCGCCGCCACGGCGTCGGCGACCTCCGGCAAGGCCAGGCCCTGCTCCGTCAAGCCGGCCAGGCAGTCCTCCAGGGCTGCTCCGGGACCCGCGGCATAGGCCGCCTCGAGCGCGCGATGAACCGCCCCGGAATTGGGCGCTGGACCCTCGACGGTTTGGATCGCGCGCTGAGCCAGGGCAGCGTCCAACGGGTAGAGCGCCAGGGCGGCGTTGCTGTCCTGCGCGGCGACGGCGGCGTGCCAGCCATGCAGGTCCAGCAGCAAGGACTGCACCATGTCGCCGCCGGCGCCGCCAGCCTCCTGCAACAGGGCGGCGAGCGGCAGGGCGCCGGTGACCACCACGCCGGGATAGGCGTCGAGCATGCGCAGGGTCAGCGCGTTACAGGCAGCATCGTCGCCGGGCAGGTAAAGCATGCGGCCGGGCGGTTGCGTGGCCAGGGTTTCAGCCGTGCGGATGGGAAAACAGGCGCGCAGCGCCGGGTCGTCCGGCTCCAGGTCATCAGACACGACCGTAACCGCGTGCCAGCGCGCCAGCCCTTGCAGCAGCCGGCGCAACGGGGCGACATCCCCCCTGAGCGGGGCGACCGCGTAGAGCGGCGTCTTGCGCCGCGCCATGCCCGGGACGGACGCTGGCCGGTCGCGGGCGAGCGTCTCGGCCACGGCGGCCCATGCACGATCAGCCGTCTTGGCCCAGGTGAACCGCGCGGACCGGGCGAGGCCGTAGCAGCCGATCTCCTGCGCCAGCGAGGGCTGCTCCAGCACCGCCCGCAGCCGCTCCGCCAGGTCCGCCGGGTTTCTCGGGTCGAACAGGGCGGCCGGGTGGTCCATCACCTCGGGCAGGCTGCTCGCCTTGCTGCAAAGCGCCGCCGTGCCGCACGCCATCGCCTCCGCGACCGACAAGCCGAAGCCTTCGTGGAAGGACGGGCACACCATGGCGGCGCTGGCGCGGTAAAGCCCCGGCAGGTCGCGGTCCGGCACGAACTCGGTCAGCAGCCGCACGTCATCCTCGGCAAGCCCCGCATCGCTCACCATCCGCCGCACGAGCGGGAGCTGGTGGCTGTCGTTCCAGCAGGTCGCAACCAGGCGGTGCCGGCGGCGCAGCTCGGGCGGCAGCAGCGCATAGGCGCGGATCAGCCCGGCAAGGTTCTTCCGCTCCTCCACCGCGCCCACGCACAGCACGCAGCCCGGCGGCAGCCCGTAGCGCCCGAGCAGCGTCTCCTGCGGCTCGTCGCCCGGGCCGGCAGGCCGGAACAGCGGCCCCACCCCGGCCTGGATGTTGAAGACGGCGCCGGCCTCCATCCCGAGTCCGGACAGGATCTCGTCGCGGCTGGATTGGCTGATGCAGAGCAGCGCGCCGTTGTGGGCAAGCTGCATCAGGCGGGGATAATACCAATCCTGCTGCAGCCGGCCGTGCAGGTACAACTCCGGCCGCGACAGCGGGATGAGGTCGTAGCAGACGCTGACGGTCAACGGCGGCGCGACATCGGGCGGGAAGGCGGTCACCGCATCGTCGCCATAGCCCTCGAATGCGCTGGCGACCAGGAGAACGTCTGGCCGCAACGAGGCCAGGAACGCGGCGCGGATGCGCTCTGCGGCGCGGCGGCGGTCGCGGTCGGCTGCCTTCCACGAGGTTTGCCGCCCCGGGCCGTGCCACGCCCGGATTTGGCCGGGCGGCAGCACGGGCGCGAAGGCGTCGCGCAGCTCCTCCGCCGCGTCGCGGAAGTTGCCGTTCAGGGCAAGCATAACCTCGTGCGGGCCGGCCTGCTCCGCCATCGCCATGGCCAGCGCGCGGCTGTAGCGGCCGATGCCGCGGTTGCGGCTGTCGCTCTGCGCGCCCTGCAAGTCGATCACCAGCCGCATGCCGCCGGGTCAGTCCCGCCCGCTTCCCTGCAAGCGCTGCAGGATGGCCTGCTCCCGCAGCGGGAGCGGCGTGGCCTTGGCCTGCGGCGGCGCAGCCTCGGGCAGTTGGAACAGCGCGGGCGCTTGCGGGGGAGGCTGCCGCAACGCTTGCAGCAGCCTGCTGGCGACGCGCACCGGATGGCTGACCCGCCAGGACGTGCTGGCATGGAGCTGGTCCAGCTCCGCCTGCAACGCACCGGCCCTTTGCTGCTCCCGCTGCAACGCGGCTTCGGCAGCCGTGGCAGCCTGGCCTGCTGCCTGCTCGGCCTCCACGGCTCGGCGCTCGGCCTGCGCCGTCCGGCGCTCGGCCCGCGCGACGTTGCGCTCGGCTTGCAGCACGCGCCAATCGACCAAATCCGGAAACTCGAACGACTTGGTCATGCCGCGCGGCGCGGCGGCTGCAACCCCAGCACGTCTGCCACCAGCGCACGCGCGCTGGCGTGGGAGAAGCGCTGCGCGATCACGCCGGCGCCGGCGGCGGCCAGGTCGCGGCACCGCCCGTCGTCGTCCAGCAGGGCGGCGATGTGGGCGGCGATCACGTCCGGCGTGTCGCCGATCAGCGCTTCCACGCCGTCCCGCAGGCGGATCCCTTCGTTGCCGATCGGCGTGGTCACCACGGGAAGCCCTGCGGCCAGGCTGGCCACGATCTTGCCCTTGACCCCGGCGCCGAAGCGCAGCGGGTTCACCGACACGCGCGCCTCGGCATAGCTCTGCGCCAGGTCCGGAACATGGCCGGCAACCTGGACGAGCGGGCCGGCCAGCGCGCGCAGCTCCGCCGGCGGGTCCGCGCCGACGATGCGGACCCGCGCGTCCGGGTGCGTGCGCCACAGCGCCGGCATGATCTCGCGCACCAGCCACAGGGCCGCGTCCGCGTTGGGCACGTGGTTGAAGCCGCCGACGAACAGCAGCTCCCGCCGGTTGGCGAAGTCCGCGGCATCGGCGATCGGCGGGACAGTGTCGTAGAAGAAGAGCGGCAACACCCGCACTGTCGCCTGCGGCGCCAATTCACGGATCACCTGCGCTTCATCCTCGCTGAAGCTCAGGATGCAATCGGCCTTGGCGAAGATGGCCAGCTCGATCCCGCGCACCCGGGTCGCCTCATCCAGCGCCATCGGATCACGGTCGAGGGCGTAGCGCCGGGCTTCGCGGAGATGGTGCAGGTCGTGGGTCAGGTAAAGGATGGGCGCGCCGGTATCCCGGCGCAGCTGGTCCATCAGATGGCCCGAGACGTAGGGGCGCGAGGACCAAACATGGTCGAGATGCCTGCCGTTCTCCTGTAGCCAGTCCTGCAGCACGACGGGGTGGTGCAGCACCTCGACGCCCTGCTGCTCCAGCACGGAGGTGTAAGGCTGCGGCGCGCGGCCGTCATGCGGGTGATAGATCACCCGCAGCCCAAGGCCCGCCAGCAGCGCCACGTATTGCGCGATCGCGGCGGCCCCGGCGTTCTTGTCCGGCTCCGGCACCCGGTCCTCCATGACCAGGATCGTGCCGGCCGATCGGCGTTGCCGGCTGAGGAACAGCGGCGCGCGGGGGGACGACTGGGCGGCCAGCGCGCGCGCCCACTTGCGGCAGAACTTCGCGTGGTTGCGCGCCGACTGGTGATCCCGCTCCGCCTTGCCGTAGCTGCTGCCGTCCAGGTGCGTCACCACGCTGGCCGGCTGGTACATGACCCGCAGGCCGCGGTCGCGCAGGGCGAAAGCAAGGTCGAACTCCTCGTAGTAGGCCGGGGCGTAGCGGTCGTCGAAGCCGCCCACGGCCTCGAACGCCTCGCGCCGCACCAGGAAGCTGGCGCCGATGACGACGTCTACCTCCCGCACGTAGTTGAACTCAGGCAACGCAGGGTCCTGCCCTGCGCCATACGGACGGCCCCAGCCGTCGTCCAGCAGCGCGCCGCCGGCCTCCTGCACCGTGCCGTCGCGGTTGAGCAGCTTGCAGCCGACCATGCCGACTGACGGGTCGCCGTCCGCCAGGCGCGCCAGCGGCGCCAACCAGTCCTCGTGCACGACGGTGTCGTTGTTGAGGAACACGATGTGCCGCCCGCGGGCAAGCCGGGCGGCGGCGTTGCAGTTGCGCAGGAAGCCCATGTTGACGGGGTTCACCTGCGTGCGCAGGCCGCCGATCCAGGCCAGCAGCGGCGCGATCGGCGCGGCCGGGCGGTCGTCGGCCAAGATCACCTCGAACGGCACGCCGCCGCTGCGCCGGGCAACGGCGTACAGGCAGCGCGCCGTGTCCATCATGCGGCCATGGACCGGGATGATGACGGAAACGGCAGGCGCGCTGCCGGATGGCGGCAGGCTGAGCGCGGTGTCGTTCGGTCCCACGCCGGGGAACAGCGGGTGCGGCGGCGCTCCAGCGGCGGCGCCCTCGCGCAGCCAGTGCGCGAGCGGGTTGATGCCCGCTGCCCCGCCCAGGTGCGTGCGGCGGTACCAGGCCATGTCGAACAACGCGTGCGGATCGCGGTCCTCGGCAGCGCCGGTGCTCAGGAAGTGCCTCACCGGGTCCATCCCGGAGGCGGCGACGTCCGGGTTGTCGGCGAGGTAGCCCGCCATGTCGAAGAACGGGGTGGGGCAGCGCAGGTCACCCGGCGCGCGGGCGGAGTAATGCTGCAACGCTCGCCCTGCCGCATCAGGCGCCTGCGCGCAGTAGAACGCGGCATGGAACAAAGGATGCGGGTCCTCGTCGGCGGCCATGCCGCGGCGCAGGTAGTCGGCGAACGGGTTGGCCAGGCCCAGATGAGGGTGCCCGGCAACGTACCAGACGGTATCGAACAGCGGATTCGGATCATGGCCCGCGGCGGCGCCCAGCCAAAGGTAATGCGCCACCGGATCGGCGCCCGGCTGGCCGGACAGGTATCGG
Source organism: uncultured Acetobacteraceae bacterium (assembly GCA_964245495.1). Classification (GTDB taxonomy): domain Bacteria; phylum Pseudomonadota; class Alphaproteobacteria; order Acetobacterales; family Acetobacteraceae; genus LMUY01. The sequence continues at coordinate 2,963 of CAXTNC010000025.1, read as the reverse complement.
CCGCGGTACCAGGCGTGGTCGAACAAGGGATGCCCGGCGAGCACCGCCATGTCCGCCCGGCGCTGCCGGCGCAGCTCCTGGCGCCCGCGCAGCGCGGAAGGGAGCCGCCCCGCGCGCAGCAGACGGAGCGCCCGCACCGCCTTCACCGCCAGGCGCGCCAGGCGCGGGCTGCGGCGGGCGACCCGATGCAAGGACTGGCTCAGCTGCCACAGCGTGGACTGGCTGATCGCGCCCATCGCCGCGCTGATCGCGTCGCGTTCAGCCGCCAGCCGGGCACGCTCGGCGCTCTCGCGGGCGAGGTCCAGCCTCAGCCGCTGCAACTCGGCGCGCGGCCACAAGCCGAGCAGCCGCCGGGCCTGGGCCTTGTGATGCTCCAGTTCAGCCGCGAGCTGGACGCGGCTGTCCAGCACCTCCCCCACAAGCAGGATGCCCTGCCGCTCGGAGGCCGCGAGAACCTGCGTGCTTGCCGCAACCTCCGCCCGCATCGCTTCGGCGTGCGCCGCCCGCTCGCCTTCCTGAATCTCGATCCGCTCGGCGATCTCCTGCTTCAGCCAGGGAATCTCGCTCGTCAGCCCGGTGATGTCGCCGGTTTCGATGAACAGGCTGTCCGGCAAGGTTGCGAGCGCCGCATCGCTGCACACCGCGACGAAGTAGCGCGCCTGGCTCAGGCCGGAGGAAGCTGCCACTTCCGACGGTCCGCGCCGGTCGAACACGAGGGGCAGGACCGGCCCGGCGGCAGCTTCGACGCCGATGATCGCCGAACCCACGAAAGCGCGCTGCGCGAACAAGGCGTGGTGCGCGAAGTGCCGGGCGAGCAAGGCTTCGAACTCTGGCCGGTTCAGTTCCAGCACGTGAAACGGGTTCGGCGCCGCGCCGGGCGGCGAATAGATGTCGCGGTCCGGCGTGCTGATCACCAGCCGCCCGCCGGGACGCAACAGCCGCCGGGTTTCGCGGAAGAAGGCGTCGTGGTCGCTGAAATGCTCCAGCGTCTCGAACGAGACAACCAGGTCAACGCTCCCGTCCGGCAGCGGCAATGCGGTGGCGCTGCCCTCGCGGAAACGCAAATTGTCCCGCGCATAGGTCCGCCCCGCGTGGGAAACGGCCGCCGGGTCGATGTCCACGCCCACGACGGAGCGTGCGACCTGGGCCAGCATCGCGCTGCCGTAGCCTTCGCCGGAGGAGATATCCAGCACGTCCAGCCCGGCGGCCAGGCTGCGCGCGACGTAGTAGCGGTGGAAGTGCTCCACCGCCGTCTCAAGATTATGCCCCTCCGACATGCGCTCGCCGGTGTGTCCGTGCGCCGCGCTGGGGTGGACGGCATGGAACATCTCGGTCATGCGGCTTTCTCGTCCTCGGGCGCCCAGGGCGGCACGCGGCGGGGCGACTCGGCGAGGACGATGCTGGTGGCGGTGGCTCGGAGATTCGGGTTGAGGAACGGGTCGCGGTCCGTCTCGGCCGGCCAGCGCCGGCGCAGGGCGGCGCGTTCGATCTCGTGCCGGGCCTGCTGCTTCAGGGGGTCGTCGCGTCCGCGGGTCGCCATCTCGTGATGCGTGAGCACGACGTCCGGCAGCCAGAGCACGCGGTAGCCGGCCCGGCGCACGCGCAGGCAGAACTCGATGTCGCTCCACGCGACGCGCAGGTAGTCGGCCTCCAGGCCGCCCACCTCGTCGAACACGGTCCGGCGGACCGCCAGGCAGGCCCCGGTGACGGCCGAAAGGTCCCGCGGCAGGGCGACCTGACCCAGGTAGCCGGACTCGCCCTCCCCGGCGTGGGTCATCGCATGGACGGCTTCGCCGCGCGGGCCGAGCAGCACGCCGCCATGCTGCAGCCCGCCATCGGGGAACACGAGCCGCGCCCCCACGATGCCAACGTCAGGGCGCATGGCGTGCCCGGCCATCGCGGCAAGCCAGCCCGGCGCCGCCATCTCCACGTCGTTGTTCAGCAGCAGCAGGAGCTGGCCCGTCGCCTCCCGGGCGCCCGCGTTGTTCAGGGCGGACCAGTTGAACGGGCCAGGCTGGGGCAGCACCCGCACCCGCGGGTCGTGCTGGACGCGCTGCAGCAGTTGCAGCGTCTCGCCCTCCATGCTGCCATTGTCCACGACCAGGATTTCGACGTCCGGATAGTCAGTCTGCGTCAGCAGGCCCTCAAGGCAGCGTTCCAGCAGGGCCGCGCGGTCGCGGATCGGGATGATGACGGACACGCGCGGCGCAGGCTGCGGCAGCGCGGCCGCCAAGGTGGGCCACAGGCCGTCGCGTCCCAGCCGCTCGCCCAAGGCAAGGCCGGGATGGCGCCGTTGCAGGTGCTGGGCGACGACCTGCGCGAGCCGGGACGTGGACGGCACGGCCCGGGCCTCGGGGAAGCCAGCCGGCCTGCCCGCCCGTTGCCGGCCGCGGTGGAACAGGATGGCCGGAACATGATGGACGCGGCCCGGCGGCGCATCGTGCGCCAGGCGCAGGCCGAGCTGATAGCGCTCGAACGGCGCTGCCTCGTCGGAAAAGCCGCCCTCGGCCTGCGCAGCCTGCCGGTCGAACAGCGCCAACTGGCCGAGGCTGTCCCCGGCGAGGGCCAGGTCCTGGCTCCAGCCTGGCTTCAGCGCCGGGCGGAAACGGGTTCCATCGCCGGCGATCCAGTCTTCGTCGGTGTAGATCAGCCGCGCCGCCGGATGGGCGGCCAGCATGGCCGCAGCCTCGTAGAGCGCCGTGGCGGCAAGGCGGTCGCTGGCCTCCAGCCAGCCCAGCATGGCGCCGCCAGCTTGCGCCAAGGCGCGGTTGGCGAGCTCGGCCGCGGGCAGCCCGGCGGGCGCATGGATCAGCCGCACCGCCGCCACCCGCGCCGCCAGCGCCTGCATGGCGGCGAGCACGTGGGGCGGGAGGCTGGCCGGGCAAACCAGCAGGCACTCCCACCGCGGCCAAAGCTGGGCGGAAAGGGAGGCGAGCGTCTCCTCCACCAAATCCGGGCGGGAG
>CAXTNC010000024.1:0-25552 GCA_964245495.1 uncultured Acetobacteraceae bacterium | reverse complement strand
CCGAAGCCGGGCTGAACGCCGCAAGCATCGCACGAACGGTGACGGAAGCAGCGGGCTGCAACACGATCAAGCTGGTGTCCAATCAATGAGCCGCATCCCCGTCCTGCTCGCCTCCCTGCTGCTGGGCGCGTCCGTGGCGCACGCCGCAGCGCCGGAAGCGGCGGCGCCCATCGCAGCCCTGGACAATGCCTTGGTGGAGATCATGAAGGCCGGCAAGTCCGCCCCGTTCGCCCAGCGCTACGCGACGCTGGAGCCGGTCGTGGAGCGGACGTTCGACCTCGACAGCATCCTGGAAACCTCCATCGGCTCGCGCTGGCAAAGCTTCACCCCGGCCCAGCAGCAAGACTTGCACGCCGTGTTCGCCCGTTTCACGATCGCAAGCTATGTCAGCAACTTCAACAGCTTCGGCGGTGAGCGCTTTGAGATCGAACCGGACACCCGCGCCATTGGGGCCGAGGAGGTGGTGTCCACCCGCATCGTGCCCACCACGGGGACGGCCAACCGGCTCGACTACGTGATGCGCCAGTCCGAAGGCGGCTGGCGGGCGGTCGATGTGCTGCTGGACGGGACCATCAGCCGGGTCGCGGTGCAGCGGTCGGACTTCCGCAGCTTGCTCGGGGGCGGCCCGGAGGCGCTGGTGGGGATGCTGCAGAAGAAAGTCACGGACCTTTCCGGCGGCGCCAGCGTTCCGTAACTGAATGTTGCAAGCAACGACGCTCCTCGCGGTGCTGGCCGCCGCTGCGACCTTGGCCGGCCTGGTGCAAGCAGCCGTCGGATGGTGGGCGGTGCGCCGGTTTAGCCGCGCCAGCCGCCAACCCGGGCCATGGCGCCCGCCCATCACCATCCTCAAGCCCTTGCACGGCGACGAGCCTTTGCTCGAGCAAGCGCTGGCCACGTTCTGCGGCCAGGACTACCCCGTGTTTCAAATCGTGTTCGGTTTGCAGGACCCCGCCGATCCCGCGCTTCACGTCATCCGCCAGATGCGCGCCCGCTTCCCGCATGTCGACATCGACGTGGTGATCGACCCGGCGCAGCACGGGGTGAACCGGAAGATAAGCAACCTCATCAACATGTACCCGCGCGCCAAGCATGACGTGATCGTCATGGCGGACAGCGATATCCATGCCGGCTCCGATTACCTGCAACAGCTGGCCACGGCGCTGGACCAGGACGGCGTGGGGCTGGTCACCACGTTGTATGCCGGGTTCGGCGCATCTGCGACGCTCGCTGCCTGGCTCGGCGCCGGCCAGATCAACCACAGCTTCCTGCCAGGCGCCTTGCTGGCCCGCAGCTTGGGCCGCCGGGACTGCCTGGGCGCCACGATGGCGCTGCGGCGGTCCATGCTGGAGCGCATCGGCGGGCTGCATGCCCTGGCCCACCATCTGGCCGACGATGCCGTGCTGGGCCGCCTGGTCATGGCTCAGGGGGAGACGGTGGCGCTGGCCAACACGGTTCCTGCGACCACCGTGCCGGAGATGCAGGTGTCGCAGCTGTTCGCGCACGAGCTGCGCTGGGGACGGACGATCCAGTCGGTGGCGCCGGTTGGGTTCGCTTTGTCTGCCGTGCAGTATCCTTTGTTCTGGGCTTCGGCTTGCGTGGCGCTTTCCGGGTTCGGCCCGTTTGCGGCCGCGTTGTTCGGAGTGGCTTGGCTGGTCCGCGCCGCCGTCATCCTGGCAATCGACAAGGAGCTTGGGCTTGCCATGGCGGTGCCGATCTGGCTTTTGCCTTTGCGGGACGTGCTGTCGGTTGCTGTCATCCTCGCGAGCTATGGTGGCCGCCAGGTCGAGTGGCGCGGCCATGTCCTGCACATCTCGCCGCCGCGGCTCGCGGCAGGCAAAGGATAGAACATGATGAAGACGCTGTTTCTGCAGCCGCCCTCGCTCAGCGGCTTCGACGGGGGCGCCGGGTCCCGCTACCAGGCCAAGCGTGAAATCCGCTCGTTCTGGTATCCAACCTGGCTCGCGCAGCCGGCGGCCTTGCTGGAGGGCAGCCGCCTGATCGACGCGCCGCCCGCCAACATCGGCATGGAGCCGGTGCTGGCCGCAGCGAAGGAGCACGACCTGGTGGTGCTGCACACCTCCACCCCGTCCTTCGCGTCCGACGTGAAGGTGGCGCAGGCGTTGAAGGATGCCAAGCCCTCGCTCAAGATCGGCTTCGTCGGCGCCAAGGTGGCGGTGCAGCCGGCCGAGAGCCTGCAGCAGGGCAACTGCATCGACTTCGTGGCCCGCAACGAGTTCGACTTCACCATCAAGGAGATTGCGGACGGCCGCGCCTACAAGGACGTGGACGGCATCTCCTTCCGCGACGCGAACGGCGCCCTGGTGCACAACCGGGACCGCGCGATGATCGAGGACATGGACAGCCTGCCGTTCGTGACGGACGTGTACCAGCGCAACCTGCGCATCGAGGACTACTTCATCGGCTACCTGATGCACCCATACATCTCGATCTACACGGGCCGCGGCTGCAAGTCGCACTGCACCTTCTGCCTGTGGCCGCAGACAGTCGGCGGGCATCGCTACCGCACCCGCAGCCCGGCGCACGTCGCGGCCGAGATCGCCCACGCGCAGAAGATGTTCCCCCAGGTGCGCGAGTTCTTCTTCGACGACGACACCTTCACCGACGACCTGCCCCGCGCCGAGGCCATCGCCCGCGAGCTGGGCAAGCTGGGCGTCACCTGGTCCTGCAACGCGAAGGCCAACGTGCCGCGCAGCACGCTGGAGGTGCTGAAGGACAATGGGTTGCGGCTGCTGCTGGTCGGCTACGAGAGCGGCAACCAGCAAATCCTGCACAACATCAAGAAAGGCATGCTGATCGACGTGGCGCGCCGCTTCACCAAGGACTGCCACGAGCTGGGGATCAAGATCCATGGCACGTTCATCCTGGGGCTGCCCGGCGAGACGCGCGAGACGATCCAGCAAACCATCAAGTTCGCCACCGAGATCAACCCGCACACGCTCCAGGTATCCCTGGCCGCGCCCTACCCCGGCACCTTCCTGCACAAGCAGGCGCTGGAGAACGGCTGGCTGAGCGCGGAACACGCCGAGCTGACGGACGAGACGGGCATCCAGATCGCGCCGCTCGACTACCCGCACCTTTCGCACGGCGAAATCTTCGACAGCGTCGAGGTGTTCTACAAGCGGTTCTATTTCCGCGCGCCCAAGATCGCTTCCATCGTGGGCGAGATGGTCCGCAGCCCGCAGATGATGCGGCGCCGCTTGCGCGAAGGCGTGGAGTTCTTCCAGTTCATGCGGGATCGCAACAAGGCTGCCTGACCGCCGGGCTTCCCGCGCCCAGGTCATCGTCTCGGCCGACGATTTCGGCTTGTCGCCGGCGGTCAACGAGGCGGTGGAGCTGGCCCACCGGAACGGCATCCTGAGCACCGCCAGCCTGATGGTGGCCGGTCCGGCCGCCGCCGACGCCGTGCAGCGGGCACGGCGGCTGCCCGGTTTGCGGGTCGGGCTGCATCTCGTGGTGATCGAAGGCCCGGCGGTGCTGCCTGACCCGGCGGCGCTCACCCTGGACGGCCAGTTCCCGTCAGGCCAGCTGCGGCTGGGCGTACGATACTTCTTCAATCCCGCGGCCCGGCTGCGGTTGCGGGCGGAGATCGCGGCCCAGTTCGCAGCCTTCGCGCAGACCGGCCTGCGGCTTGACCACGCCAACGCGCACAAGCACATGCACATGCACCCGACAGTCGGCAGGATGCTGATCGAGGAGGGGCAACGCCACGGCTTGCCCGCCATCCGCATCCCGGCCGAGCCGCCCGCGGTGATCGCGGCGGCAGGCGGTCCGGCCGGGCTGGGCGCGCGGGTGCTGCATCGCTGGTCAGGGCTGCTGCGGCGGCAGGCACGGCGGGCGGGGTTGCGGACGAACGACCACGCGTTCGGCATCGCCTGGAGCGGGCACATGACAACCTGCCGGCTGCTCCGGTTGGCGCCCGTGCTGCCGCCCGGGGTGAGTGAACTCTATTTCCATCCTGCCGCCGGGATGGACCAGCTGCTGTCCCGCCTCATGCCAGGCTATGAGCACCGGCTGGAGCTGGAAGCCTTGCTGGACCCTTCGGTCGCGGCCGCACTGCCGGTGCGGACCACCTACACCTGAAACAGACCGCTCATCCCTTGCGGGTGGCTGAAACCTTGTTGGCGAACACCGTATTCGCGTTCTGCTGCTGCGGCGGCGACATGGCCGCGTAAAGCGGAGCGAAGGCCGCAGCCAGGTTCTTCAGCCCGGTGGCATGGGCCTCGGCAACGGCGCCGTAAGACTGGATGTCATCGACGGCATTCATCGACGGCATCTTGTCCTGCCGGGCCTGCATGGCGGCGACCAGCGCCTTGGCGTTGTCCCCCATGACGCCGGCCACTGTGGCCCACAGGGCTTCCTGCTCGGGAGTGATGCGCAACTGGTCGTGCAGCCGCTTGATCCGGGCGCCGACATCGTCCGTTGGCGTCAGGGCTGCCGTTTTGACGGCGACTTTGGAGGATGCGGCGGCTGAGACAGGCTCCGCCGCGAGCAGTGGGGCCGGGCCAAGCAGCGCGGCCATGCACAGGCCGGCGGCGATGCGGGAAACGTGGGCTGGCTTGATGTTCATGGCTGGTCCTTCGCGATGGAAAAGGGAAAGCAAAGCAACTTGCGGCGGGCGGCGATCTCAGCGGTGACCGCCGCCGCCATGTCCGCCGCCAAAACCGCCGCCGCCGTGGAACCCGCCGCCATGGAACCCGTCTTCGCCGCCGCGAAATCCGCCACCGCGAAACCCGCCGCCGTAGCCCTGGCCATAAGCCAACCCGAACGAGTCATAGGCCGGCGCGAAACCGCCGTAGGGCGCGCCGCCGTAAAATGCCCCATAGCCGCCACCGACCGGCCTGCAACCATAACCGTAGGCATAGGTGTAGCCGACCGGGCAGTTCACCTGGGCGGACACCGGGAAAGCGAAGCCGGCAGCCCAGGCGAGGGCCAGCAGGGCCGCCCGCCCGTTGAGCGATTGCCAGGACGCCATGCTTGTCTCCTCCGGACGGCCTGGTGGTGTCAGCAATTGCTCATGCCGGCCGTCAGCGGCCCATACGCGGCCTGGACCGCACCGTTCCCAGGTCACCCTGGTTCACTCCGCCACCACGGCCACCGCCGCCGGCGTCCGCAAGGACGCCAGCAGCGCCGGCACGAACAGCAAGGTGGACAGCAGGGTGCAGCCGAGGCTGATCAGCAGCAGCTCCCCCATGCTCGCCGTGCCGGGATGGCGGGACAGCGCCAAGGAGCCGAACGCCGTGCCGGTGGTCAGCGCGGAGAAGATCACCGCCCGGGCGGTGGCGCTGGCCAGGCGGGAATGCTCGCCGGCGCGCCAGTTCATCACGAAGTAGATGTTGAATGACACGCCCACCCCCAGCAGCAGCGGCAGCGCGATGATGTTGGCGAAGTTCAACTCCAGCGGCAGGGCCAGGCAGACCACCACGGTCAGCATGGCGGCCAGCAGCAGCGCGGACAGCACCACCGCCACGTCCAGCACCCGGCGCAGCGTCGCGAACAGGATGGCGGCGATCATCGCGATGGCGGCGATGGCGGCGTCGCGGAAGGCGGTGATGATGGTGCGCGCGGTGGCGATGATGGTGACCGCCGGGCCGCCGGCCTCCGGCACCGCGGCGCTCACCTGGTCCACGAAGCGGCCCAGGCCCGGCCCGCCGCTGCCCTCGGGCTTGGGGGTGATCTGCGCCCGGGCGCGGCCGTCCGGCAGCACCCAGTCGCGCGCGATGGCGGGCGGGATGTCGGCCACGGTCACCGGCTTGGCGGCCAGGGCGGCGCGCAGGTGGTCGAGCTGCTCCGGCAGGAAGCGGGTCAAGGCTTGGTTGGCTTGCGCCAAGGCTGCGTCCGGGGCGTTCTGCAAGGTGCGGAGGTCTGCCGCCACCTGCGCCAGCGGGCTGTCCGCCGGCAGCTTGGCGACCGCCGCCGTCAGCCCGTCCGCGGCCGTGCGGGCAGCCAGGCGCAAATCGGCCGGGGTCACCGGAGCGGCGGGGGTGCGATTGCTGAGCGTGGGGTCCAGGATGGTGGCGGCGTCCGCGATCAGGGCGAGCTTGGCCGGCTGGTCCTGCGGCACGAAGCTGTCCAGCGTCATCGTGCTGGCCACCAGGGGCAAGGGCGCGGCGCGCGCGGCCACCGCCTGCGCCTGCTGCAAGCTGGGTTCCAGGGCGTCGATGCTGTAGGGCGTGGTGACCGGGTTGGCCATCAGGTCGGTCAGCGTCCGCATCGACTCGGTGCGCGGGTCCTTGGTGTGCAGCGGGTCGGCGTCGAAGCGCAGGAACGGCAGCCCAGCCGCGCCGGCCACGCCCAGCAGCGCGAAGCCGGCCAGGATCGCCCGCCGCCATCGGGCGATGCCGCGGTCCAGCGGGCGCAGCCGGGTGAAGCCGACCTCCGCCTGCTCCGGCCGGGGGCGGAACAGCACGAGGGCGGCGGGCAGGAACACCAGGGTGCAGGCGAACGCGATCATCATGCCGACGCCCGCGATCAGCCCCAGCTGCGCCACGCCGACGAACGAGGTGGGCAGGAAGGCCAGGAACCCGGCGGCCGTGGCCACCGCCGCCACCAGCACCTGGATGCCCACCCGCCGCGCCGTGCCGGCGAGCGCCAGCTGCACGTCCGCTTCCCGCAGCCGCACCTCGCGGAAGCGGACGCTGAACTGGATGGCGAAATCGACCGCGATGCCGGTGAACAGCACGGCGAAGGCGACCGAGATCAGGTTCAGCGTGCCCACTGCCAGGGCGGCGAACCCCGTCGTCAGCAGCAGGCCGAGCAGCAGGGTCAGCAGCATGGGCACGATCAGCCGCCAGGAGCGCACGGCCAGGAACAGCCACACCGCGATCAGCAGGAAGCTGCCGACCAGGCCGGCGACGGCGCCCTGCAACGCCGTGGCGAACTCCTCGTCCGCCAGCGGGACGGTGCCGGTGACGCGGACATGGGCGCGGCCGGCCGCCACGAACTCCAGCTTGGCCGCCGCGGCGCGCAGGTCGGCGGTGGCGGCCCCGCCGGGTTGCAGCGCGCCGAAGTCGAGCTTGGGCTGCACCAGCACGAAGCGGTACGGCCCGGCCTTCTCCGCCAAGGAGCCGGACAGCAGCGACTGCCAGGACAGCGGCTGCGGATGCCCGGCAAGCACGGCGGCGAGGGTGGCGTGGAACGCCTGCAAGGAGGCGGCGAACCCGGCGAGGTCCGCCTGGCCGCGCTGCACGCCCACCCCGATGAGCGACAAGGCGGCGAACAGGCCGCGGGCGCTCGGGTCCGCCACCAGCTGGCCGAGGAAGGGCTGCGCGTCGATGGTGCGGTCCAGCAGCGGGCCGAGTTCCTCCTTGTCCAGGAACATCAGGCCATTGGTGTCGAAGTAGGGCGACGAGTCGGGCCGCCGCACGGTGCGGACATGGCCAGTGTCGGCGGCCATGGCGGACGCCAGGCCGGCGGCGGTGGCGTCCGCCTCCTCCGGGGTCGCGCCGTCGATCACGGCCACGATCAGGTCGCGGTTCTGCGGGAAGTCGCGGTCAAAGGCGAGGTTGCGCTGCCGCCAGGGCAGGGAGGTGGCGAACAGCGCGTCCGTGTCGGTGGACAGCCCCAGCCGCTGGGTGGCGAGCAGGGCGGCGCCGGCGGCGAGCACCAGGGCCAGGACCATGACCAGGGAAGCGCGGCGGGCGCTGGAGGCGACGATGCGGGCGAGGATGGTCGGCACGGACACGATGGAAGGCACCCCTGGCAGGAGCGGCGCACCCAACGGCAGGGGGCGCGCCGCGTCAAGGCGATGGAGGCGTCACGGCGCGTCGATGTCGCGCAAGGCGGGGAACAGCCGCATCCACAGCAGGGCGATGCCGACGGTGGCGACCCCGCCCGCCAGCGTGGCCGGGACGGCGCCGAGCAGGGCGGCGGTGACGCCCGACTCGAACTCGCCCAGCTGGTTGGACGCGCCGATGAACAGCATGTTCACCGCGCCCACCCGGCCGCGCATGGCGTCCGGCGTGCGGACCTGCACCAGGGCGAAGCGGATCACCACGCTCACCACGTCCGCCGCCCCCAGCAGGACGAGCGCCAGCAGGGAGAGCGGCAGGGAGCGGGACAGGGCGAACACCATTGTCGCCAGTCCGAACACCGCGACGGCGGCGAACATGATCCGCCCGGCATGGCGGCGCAGCGGGCGGCGGGCCAGCAGCACGGACATGCCGAGCGCGCCCACCGCCGGCGCCGCCCGCAGCACGCCCAAGCCCCAGGAACCGGTGTGCAGGATGTCGCGCGCGAAGATCGGCAGCAGGGCGGTGGCGCCGCCGAGCAGCACGGCGAACAGGTCGAGCGAGATGGCGCCGAGCACGGCCGGGTTGCGCCGGATGAAGCTGATGCCGGACAGCACGGAGCGCACCGTGGCAGGCTCGCGGCGCGGCGGCGGGCGTTCTGTCCGGATGAGGCGGACAAGAATGGACGCGGCGAGGAACAGGGCGGCGGCCAGGGCGAAGGGTACGGACGCGCCCAGCGCATGGAGCAGGCCGCCCAGCGCCGGGCCTATGATGGTGGCGGTCTGGTTGGCGGAGGCGGACCAGGCGCTTGCCTGCTGCAGCCGCGCTTCGCCGACGAGGCCAGGCATGAGGGCGGACAGGGTGGGCGACTCGAACGCCCGCGCCGCGCCGAGCAGGGCGACCAGGGCGAAGATGCCGGGGGCGCCCAGCCATCCCGCCCCGACGCCCAGCGCCAGGCAGAGGGCGATGGCGGCCTCCGCCGCCTGGCACGCGGCCACGATGCGGCGGCGGTCGTGGCGGTCGGCCGCGTGGCCGACCGCCAGGGTCAGCAAGGCGATGGGCAGGAACTGCGCCAGGCCGACCAGCCCGAGGGCCAGCGCGCTGCCGGTGAGCGCGTACACCTGCCAGCCGATGGCGACCGACTGCACCTGGAAGGCGAGGCTGCTGCAGATGCGGGCGGACCAGAACAGGGCGAAGGGACGGTGCCGGAGCAGGGAAGCGGTGTCGGACACGAAAGCAGTGATGCGGCAGAAGCCGCCCGGTGTCGATGCCGCAGGAGCCTAGGTCGGCCGCCCCATCAGCGCCCGCACCGACACGTCCTCGGCCAGGTCGGGCCAGTGCAGGCCGTGGCCGTGCCCGATCGGCTCCCAGTTGCGGCGTTGCTCTGGGGTCGCGTCACGAAGGCGGGGAAACCAGGCCAGCGGGTCGGACAACTCGCGTCCGTCCGAAAGGATGATCCGCAGTGCCGCATCCGACACTTCGACCGCAGCAGCCGTAGGATCAGGGTCAATGAAAACGGGTCTTGCTGAGGATGCCGAGGTGCTCATGCCATTTGGGCCGTAGGGCATTTCGGTGCTCGACCACAAGAGCACGCACCCGGCCCAGCTCGTGATCGCGGAACCCTTCGAAGCTGGCCAGCTCCACAGGATCGAGCCAATGCTTGGCCACTTTGCCGCTGTGTGCAAGGTGGACGTGAGACGGCTCGCCTGGCTCGGCGCTACAGAAAAGAACCGGAACCCTTCAGTGCGAGGAACGCTCGGCATTGGCGAGTCATCTCGTGACGTAGCGGGGCAACTTAACACATGGCTGGATAGCACTCACGTCTGAGCCATCATGGCTCAGATCATGCAGGCTGGTTCACTTGACCGTCATTGAAAGCGAGAGTGTGGCAGCGACCCAGACGCCGGAGGCGTCCTGGCTGGACCAGCCAAAGCCATCAGGCAAAGTTGCGAACATCAAGATATCCTTATATGACCGCTGCGACCTTAAGAGGACCGCTGCGATGCCTGACGTGTCGATGCCGACGGACTACAAGGTGAAGGACTTCTCGCTGGCCGAATGGGGCCGCAAGGAAATCGCCATGGCCGAGGACGAGATGCCCGGGCTGATGGCCATCCGCGCCGAGTACGGGCCGAGCCAGCCCTTGAAAGGCGCGCGCATCGCCGGATGCCTGCACATGACGATCCAGACCGCCGTGCTGATCGAGACGCTGACGGCGCTGGGCGCCACCGTGCGCTGGTCGTCGTGCAACATCTTCTCGACCCAGGACCATGCCGCCGCCGCGGTGGCCGCCGCGGGCACGCCCGTGTTCGCCTGGAAGGGCATGGACGAGGACGCGTTCAACTGGTGCATCGAGCAGACCATCCACGGCCCGGACGGCTGGACGCCGAACATGATCCTCGATGACGGCGGCGACCTCACGGTGATGATGCACGGCCGGTTCCCGGAGCTGCTGAAGGACGTGAAGGGCCTCTCGGAGGAAACCACCACGGGCGTCCACCGGCTGTGGGAGATGGTCAAGGCAGGCAAGCTGATGGTGCCCGCCATCAACGTGAACGACAGCGTCACCAAATCCAAGTTCGACAACCTGTACGGCTGCCGTGAAAGCCTGGTGGACGCCATCCGCCGCGGCACGGACGTGATGCTGGCCGGCAAGGTCGCCGTGGTCGCAGGCTTCGGCGACGTGGGCAAGGGCTCGGCCGCCAGCCTGCGCCAGGGCGGCTGCCGCGTGCTGGTGACGGAGGTGGACCCGATCTGCGCCTTGCAAGCCGCCATGGAAGGCTACGAGGTCGTCACCATGGAAAAGGCCGCCTCGCGCGGCGACATCTTCGTGACCGCGACCGGCAACGTGGACGTGATCGACATCGACCACATGCGGGCCATGAAGCATCGCGCCATCGTGTGCAACATCGGCCATTTCGACAGCGAGATCCAGATCGAGGCGCTGCGCAACTACACCTGGGACAACGTGAAGCCGCAGGTGGACGAGGTGGTGTTCCCGGACGGCAAGCGGCTGATCGTGCTCAGCGAGGGCCGGCTGGTGAACCTGGGCAACGCCACCGGGCACCCGTCCTTCGTGATGAGCGCCTCGTTCAGCAACCAGGTGCTGGCGCAGTTGGAGCTGTGGAACGCGCCGGCCGGCCGGTACGAGAACAAGGTTTACACCCTGCCGAAGCACCTGGACGAGAAGGTGGCCGCCCTGCACCTGGCCAAGGTCGGCGCCGAGCTGACCAAGCTGACGCCCAAGCAGGCGGAGTACATCGGCGCGCCGGTGTCCGGGCCGTTCAAGCACGACCTGTACCGCTACTGAACATGTTGGCGCCCGCGGGACGACACCTCGCGGGCGCGCCGGACTCAACTGCGAAACAGGCAAGTTTTTTCTTTTTATTTAACACAGGATACATCGGAAACAGGGCACGTTGCCGTCGCCTAACCTGACGGAGCCGCCTTGATGCCTGATGCCTTGCCGAACGCCGCATACACGCAGGCCCTGCGTCGGGCGCTGGCCCGCGGCGTGCCGGCCTCCGCCGTGGCTGACCTGCTGTTCCTGGAAGCCTGGGAGCGCGACCCGGCGCCCGGCCCCGCCGCGGCGCGGCGGGTGGCGCAAATCCGCCGCGCGCAGCCGGCGCTGGCCGCGGCCATCCGGCAGGAGGCCGCGGCCAAGCGGTGACAGCCGGCGCCCGCCCCGCTAAGCCGGACGCCATGCCGCTCACGCTGTATCCCGCCATCGACCTGAAGGACGGCGCCTGCGTCCGCCTGCGCCGCGGCGCGATGGACGATGCCACCGTGTACTCGGACGACCCGGCGGCGCAGGCCCGCGCCTGGCAGGACACCGGGTGCGGCTGGCTGCACGTGGTGGACCTGAACGGCGCCTTCGCCGGGCGCGCGGTCAACGCTGGCGCCGTCACCGCCATCCTGGCCGCGGCGCGCGTGCCGGTGCAGCTGGGCGGCGGCATTCGGGACATGGCGGGCGTGGAACGCTGGCTGGAAGCGGGAGTGCGCCGGGTCATCCTGGGCAGCGCCGCCGTGCGGGACCCAGGCCTGGTGCGGGACGCCGCGCGCCGCTTTCCCGGCCAGGTCGCGGTGGGGATCGACGCGCGGGACGGCTTCGTGGCCACCGACGGCTGGGCCGCCGCCTCCACGCTCTCCGCCACGGAGCTGGCGGCGCGGTTCGAGGAGGCGGGAGTGGCCGCGGTCATCTACACGGACATCGCGCGGGACGGGATGCTGGACGGCCTCAACCTGGCAGCGACTGCGGAGCTGGCCAGCGCCAGCGCGGTCCCGGTGATCGCCAGCGGCGGCGTGGGCAGCCTGGACGATCTGCGCGCCCTGCACGCGCTGGCGCACCCGAACATCCAAGGGGTGATCGTCGGACGCGCGCTGTACGACGGCCGGGTGGACCCGGCGGCGGCGCTGGCGCTGCTGGGACGTTGATTACTTGGTGGCCAGGCGGAACAACCTGCGATTTAGAGGAACGACCTTGTTTTGGCCTGCTTCCGCGGCTTTCACCGTCATGGCCGGGCTTGACCCGGCCACCCACGCTCAAGTTGCGCAACGGAATGTCGTCAACGAAAGTGAGGAGTTCCCACGTTGGCTGACGTCACTCGTTGCCTCCGCGTGGGTGCCCGGGTCAAGCCCGGGCATGACAAGGAGTGGGTCAATGAAGCAGACCGCGAGCATCAGTGGTCATCCAAGGGCGAACTCGGCCTAATCTTCGTCCGGCGTGAGTAAGCAACGATATCTTGGCCGGAGTCGATGCAGACAAACTGCACCTCGTGGTGGTGGAACTGACTGGGCTGCTCAGGAATTGGACAAACGACGAAGTCTCCCGTGACAGTCGTGGCAGGAACATCAGCGTTCAGCATATCTGCCACAGCCGAAGGCATGTCCCTATCGCTCCTGGGGGCCGACCTGATCGCCTTGGCCTTTGGGTCTTCAGCCGCTGCAAAGACGTAGCCTACATCAGCCGACGGCACGATCTCGCCGCTGGCTCGGTGGCATGCACCCGTCAGCTTGGGATTGCCTTTGCAGCCAAGATCCTTGGCGCTCGCCAGTCCTGGAAGCAGCATCACGGCGCAGAGAACGGCGCGGATGGGCATAGCGTCAGAAACCCTGTTGTGAATGGGCAGGCATGTTGTCCAGCAGCCGGACCGCGCCGAGCCGCGCGGCGGCGATGATTCGCGCCTGCGGCCGGACCTCCTCCAGCGCATCCAGTGTTTCGCCGTCCACCAGCGCCAGGTAATCGACCTGGAACCCCGCCTCCGACAGCGCCGCCGCCGCCTCGTCCAGCGCCGGCCGGGCGCACCTGCGTTCCACGCACTTCCGCAGCGCCGCCGGCAGCAGGGCGGCGCGGGCGCGTTCCGCCGGCGTCAGCCGGCGGTTGCGCGAGGACATGGCCAGCCCGTCCGCCTCCCGCACCGTCGGCACGGCCGCGATGCCGAGCGGCAGGCAAAGGTCGGCCGTCATGCGGCGCACCACGGCCAGCTGCTGCCAGTCCTTCTCGCCGAAGAACGCCTGACGCGGGCGCACCTGCCCGAACAGCTTGGCGCACACCGTCGCCACGCCGCGGAAATGGCCGGGGCGGCATGTGCCCTCCCAGCGCAGCGCCGGGCCGCCCACGTCGATCCAGGTGGCGTCGCCCGGCGGATACATCATCCCCACCGCTGGCAGCCAGAGAAGGTCGCACCCGGCTTGCTCCAGCATCAGCAGGTCGCCCGCCTCGTCCCGCGGATAGCTGGCGAGGTCCTCATGGGGGGCGAACTGCGCCGGGTTGACGAAGATGGAAGCGGCGACCGCCCCGCCGCCGGCCCGCGCCGCGGCGACCAGGGCCAGGTGCCCGGCGTGCAGCGCACCCATGGTCGGCACGAGATTGAGCTGCGGCAAGTCTCGCAAACAGGCGTCCAGCTCCGCCACGGTGCGCGCGATGCGCATTGATCTTAGCCTCCTTGAAGGCCAGGGCGCTGCCCTGGACCCGGAAGGGTACGGTCGTCCCCTTCACCCCTGGTAATAGGTTTCTTAAGGACGACTGTCCTTGAATAAGGCTTGGGGCGAAGCCCCATGCTTGCGCCGCTCGGTCAGCACCACGCCCTCCGCCTCCAGCACCGCGACCTCCGCCGCCGAATACCCATGCTCCGCCAGCACCGCCGCCCCGTCCTGCCCGAACCGCGGCGGCGCGGCCGTGGTTCCCCCCGGCGTGCGGCTCAGCTTGATCGGCGTGCCGAGCGCGCGGGACCCGGCGTGCTCCGTCACCATCGCCCGCGCCGCCGTGTGCGGGGCGGCCAGCGCCTGGTCCACCGCCAGCACCGGGCCGGCCGGCAGCCCGAACCGGGCCAGCCGATCGCTCAGCTCATGGCCGTCGGCGGCGGCGAAGGCGGGGGCGAGCGCGGCGATCAAGGCCGGGCGGTTGGCCACCCGAGCGGCGTTGCTGGCGAAGCGGGGGTCGTCGGCCAGCTCCGGCAGGCCGAGGGCGGACGCCAGCTTGCGGAACTGGCCGTCGTTGCCGATGGCGAGGAACACCTGGCAGGTCGCGGTCTGGAACGGCTCGTAGGGAGCGATGTTGGTGTGCGCGTTGCCGGTGGCGGCGGGGCGGCGTCCGCTCAGCAGGGCGTTGGCGGCGGAGGGGTGCAGCAGCGCCAGGCCGCAATCGTGCAACGTCATGTCCAGGAACTGGCCGCGGCCGGAGCGGGCGCGCTCGTGCAGCGCCATCAGGATGGCGACGGCGGAGTACAGCCCGGTGGCCATGTCCACCACGGGGGTTCCGATGCGGGTCGGCCCGGCGGCGGGGTCGCCGTTGATGCTCATCAGCCCCACCATGGCCTGCACGATGGCGTCATAGCCGGGCAGGCCGCCGAGCGGGCCGTCGGCGCCGAAGCCGGAGATGCGGCAGTGCACCAGGGCAGGGAACAGCGGTTCGAGCGCGGCGTAGCCGAGGCCCCAGCGCTCCATGCCGCCGGGCTTGAAGTTCTCCACCAGCACGTCGGCTCCGTCCAGCAGGCGCAGCAGCACGGCGCGGCCGGCGGGCTGGCCCAGGTCCAGCGCCAGGCCGCGCTTGTTGCGGTTGACGCCAAGGTAGTAGCTGGCGTCGCCCTCCGCGTCGAACGGCGGCCCCCAGTCCCGCGTCTCGTCGCCCTGCGGCGGCTCGACCTTGATCACGTCCGCGCCGTGGTCGGACAGGATCATGGTGCAGTACGGCCCGCCCAGCACGCGGGTCAGGTCGATCACCTTGAGGCCGGCGAGCGCTGGCATCGCCCCTACTCCGCCGGCACGAAGCGCAGGACGCCCGCGCGGCGTGGCCCGGCGGAGCCGTCCGCGGGGTGGTTGACGCCATCCAGGACGTCCACCTCATCAAAGTCGAACGGGCTGAGGCCGTCCAGGCAGGCGACGTTGACGCCGTACTGCGCGGGGTTCGAGCGGCGCTGGTGGTGCGTATGGATGCCGCACTTCGAGCAGAAATAGTGCCTGGCCGTCATGGAGTTGAACTGGTAGGCGCTGAGCGCGTCGGCGCCCGCGATGAAGGCAAGCCCGTCCAGGTTGGCCGAGACCGCGACGGCCCCGCGCATGCGGCAATACGAGCAGGTGCAGCGGCGGGCCGTGTGCAGCCCATGGGTCAGCTTGACGTGGAACCGCACGGCCCCGCAATGGCATGACCCGCCGACCTGCTGGATGTCCCGCACTGATCGTCCCCGACACTGTTCCGGATGTCCGTAACACGCGCAGCCCTGGCGTTGAACGCCCATGGAGAGCTGAACTGGGCGGTGTCCTTGTCTGGTCGCCAATGCGGCCGGCGGACGGCCGGCGGCGAGGTCGGCCTCGAACTCCAGGAAGTCCAGCCGGTCCAGGGCTTCGCGGCTCAGCCGCTCGGCCTGCTCGTCCGTGTCCGCTTGGCGGCCGATGCCGTCCTGCGCGGCGCGCAAGACCTGCCGGCGGGCAGCGGCGCGGCCGAGCGCGGGGGCGGCGCGGTCGAAGCCTGCCATCGTATCTGGGGCGGGCTGGCCGGCCATGCTGGCGGCCTGCACCTGGCCAGGGCGTTGGCCTGCACGGCGCAGGCCAACGCCCTGCCGGCCTCGGCCAGGCGGTGCAGCATGGCCAGGCAGGCGGCGTCATGGGCGGCGGGCTGATCGGTGGGGGAAGGCGTGGAACACATGAAACGGGAGAAGAACACAAGCCGCGGGCGGCCGGAACACGGCACTGCCGCGGCCAGGGCGCGTGCACGGCCCTCGCGCGGGTCCCCGGGTCAACCCTCCATGGCCGTTTCACATGCGAAAGGCGCACGCAGAACCCTTGGCCACTTCGCCCGGGGATGACGGGCGGGGGGTCCGCCTGCGCGCTGGCTTTGACGTCCGGGTCTGGCTTGGACTAGCGTTTCGGCCGATGCCGGGGCACGCCGACGCTCCAAGGAGCCGCCATGACGCCGCGCCTGCTGTCTTCGCCCTGCCGCCGGCAGAACTCCGCAGCCGCTTCCCGCAATCCTGTGCATGTGCCGGAGCAGGCATGGATCGTGCGGCAAGGCGACCCGGCGCGCTGTGCGCGGGACGCCGGGGCGGCCTGCCTGTGACGGCGCAGGGGCGCCTGGCGCTGCTGCTGGCGGCTCTGGGGCTGGCGGCGTGCCAGCCGGCGCTGAAAGGACCGGGCGAGAGCGGCCAAACCGTGTACTACGGGCTGAGGCCGGGTGCTGGCAGTCCGGTCACGACGGACCTGGCGCCATGAGGATCGCCGCCGCATTCTGCTGCATCGGCTTGGCTGCCTGCGGCCAGGCCGTCCCCGGCACGGCGACGTCGAGCGGCCCGGTGCAGGCGCCGAGCGGCATCACCTCCTCCAACGGCGGCGGCCAGCGCGCCTTGGGCAACAGCCTGGGGGTCAGCCAGGGCGCGGCGGGCGGCGTCACGGTGGGCGGGCTGCCGAACAGCAAGGGGGCGGCTTATTGAGGGTGCAGCCGCTCAGCCCCTGACTGCATAGCCTTCCGCCTCGATGGCGGCGCGGGCGGCGCGCTCGTCGGCATCGCCTTCGATGCGGACGGTCCCTGCCGCGAGGTTCACCTCAACGCCGGCGACGCCGGGCAGGGCGGCGACGGCCTCCGTCACGGCGCGGACGCAGTGGGCACAGGTCATGCCGTCCACCGCCAGGTCAAGCACCGCCGTCAGCCCCGGGCGGCGGTCTGCTGGGCCGGGGCTGGCTGCGGCACGTTGACCTTGCCGCCGTCCTCCAAGGTGGGCGGCGGCGTCAGGATCACGGACTCGCCGCCCGACAGGCCGCTGCGCAGCTCCACGGTGGTGCCGAAGTCCCGGTAGATCGTCACGTCGTGCATGTGGGCCACGCCGTCGTCGCCCACCGTGGCCACGCGCAGGCCCTTGCCGTTGAACAGGATGGCCTCCGACGGGACCACGACGCCGGGCGCGGTGCGCGGGATGCCGATCTGCACCGTGACGTACAGGCCGGGGCGTAGGATGCCGTCCGGGTTCTGCACGTCCACCTCCGACTGCATGGTGCGGGAGGCCTGCGCCAGCGCCACGGCGCTGCGGTTCACCTTGCCATCGAACGCCTGGCCGGGCAGCTCCTGCACCAGCACCTTGGCGTCCAGCCCGTCATGGATGCCGATCGCGCCGCTTTGCGGCACGTCCATCTGCACGCGCACCACGTCATCCCGCGCCAAGGTGAACAGGGTGTTGCCGGCGCCGTTGCTGTCCGCGCTGACCAGGTCGCCCTCATCGACGCTGCGGCTGGTGATCACGCCGTTGAACGGGGCGGTCACGTCCTCGTAGGCCTTGAGCTGCTGCAGGCGCTGCACCGTCGCGTACTGGGCGGCCAGGTTGGCCTGCGCCACCTTCACCGCCGCCTGCGACGCGCCCACCGTCGCCTTCGACCCGGCGAGGCCGAGGCGGGTGTTGTCCGCGTCCTGCCGGGTTGACCAGCCCAGGTTGGCCAGCGCCGAGGTGCGGCCGTTGGTGACGTTGGCCAGGTTGGCGTTGGAGACGGCCTGCTCCAGCTGGGCGTTGGCCTGCGCCACGGCCGCCTGGGTCTGCACCAGCTGGGCGTTGGCCTGCGCCAGCTGCTGGTCCAGGTCGGGGGCGGAGATGCGGACCAGGAGGTCGCCCTTCTTGACCCGGCTGCCGATGTCGACCCGGCGCTCCGCGATGTAGCCGGTGGCGCGGGCGTAGAGCGTCGCCTGGTCGAACGCGCTGACCGTGCCGGGCAGGTTGAACGGCACCGGGCCGTCTTCCCGCTTGGCCGTCACCACCCGCACGTCCGGCACGAAGCTGGCCGTTTGCTGCTGGGTTTGGGACGCCTCAGCGGCGCGGTTGTAGTGCCCCCACGTGCCCCATCCCAGCGCCAGGACAACGACCAGGCCGGCGATCAGCAGCGGCCGGCGCGGCACCGGGCCGACCGGGGGGCGCTCGCGCTCCCTCCTAGGGTGCGCTTCCGGCACGTCCAGGGCCGGCTTCGGGTCGTTGGCGTCGGAACTCATACGTAGTCCTCCACGGTCCGGACAGCGCCCCGGCGCAGCGTCGCATACAGGAACGGCACGAACAGCAGGGTGGAGCAGGTGCCCACCGCGACGCCGCCCAGCACGGCGCGCGCCAAGGCCGCATTCTGCTCGCTGCCGTCGCCCAAGCCCAGCGCCATCGGGATCAGGCCCACGAACATCGCGCCCGCCGTCATCAGCACGGGGCGCAGCCGGGTTTCGCCTGCTTCCAGCGCCGCCTCGGCCGCGCTGCACCCGGTCTGCTCCCGGTGCTCCCGTGCGAACGTCACCAGCAGGATGGAGTTCGCCGACGCCACGCCGACGCTCATGATGGCGCCCATCAGGGAAGGGATGGACAGGGTGGTCTGGGTGATGAACAGGCTGGCGCAGATGCCGCAGAACGCCAGCGGCAAGGCCAGGATCACCACCAGAGGATCTCCCCAATCCTGGTAGTTGACCACCATGAGGAGATAGACCGCGATCAGCGCCACGCCCAGCCCGAGGCCGATCTTGGCGAAAGCCTGGTTCTTGGACAGTATCTGGCCGCGCAGGGTGATGGTGTTGCCCGGGGACAGCTGCTTGCTCAGGTCCTTGATGATCGGGTTCAGGTCCGCCTCCACCCCGCCCAGCGGACGGTCCTGCACGTTGGCCAGGATGTCGTAGGTGGGCCGGGTGTTCTCGTGGTTGGCGACGGTCTGCTGGGGACGCCGGGTCAGGGTGGCAAGGTTGCTCAGCAGGTTGGGGGCGCTTTGGCCGTTGTTGGACACCAGCAGCGGCGTGTTCTCGACGGCGGACATGGTGTCGGCGCGGTATTCCGGCGTCTGCACGGCGAGCTGGTAGGGGATGCCGCTCTTGGGGTCGGTCCAGAAATTGGGCGACACCTGGTAGGACGACGACAGCGACGTGTTCAGGTTCTGCGCCACCTGCTGCTCCGTCATCCCCAGCTGAGCGGCGCGGATGCGGTCCACGTTGACGAAGAACTCCGGCGCATCCACGATCTGCTGCAGGTGGACATCGACCGCGCCGGCCACGCCGCGGACCCGGCGCACCACCTGTTGCGCCACGGCCAAGTTCTTTTCCCGGTCCTGGCCGGACACCTGGATGTCGATGGGCGCGGCCACGCCGAAGTTCAGCACCTGGGTGATGATGTCCGCCGGCTGGAAATAGAACATCGCGTCCGGGAAGCGCTGCCGCAGCGCCACGCGCAGCTTCTTCTGGATGCCAGCCGGCGAGGGGTGGTCTTCCTTCAGGTTGATCAGGATCTGCCCGTCGTTCAGCGCCGCCGCCGTGCCATCGCCGAACGCCAGGTTGTAGTTGTTCGACGGCAGGCCGATGTTGTCCAGGACCAGCTTGACGGAGGGCACCTGCTGGCGGATGACGTCCTCCACCTGCTGGAACAGCCGCTCCGTGTCCTCGATCCGCAGCCCGGACCGGCCGCGCACGTGCAGCGTCAGCTGGCCCGCCTCGATCTGCGGGAAATAATCCTCGCCCACGAACATGAACAGCACGCCGCCCATGACGAGCGTGGCGCCGGCCACCCCCAGCGTCACCCAGCGGCGCGCGACCGAGGCGTGCAGCAGGGCGGTGTAGCCGCCGCGGAAGCTGTCGAAGCCGCGCTCGAACCTGGCGTGGATGCGGCCGAAGAACCCGGGCTTGGCCTCCTTCTTGTCCTTGCCGTGCTTGCGCTCGTATTCAGGCTTCACCAGCACGTCGATCAGCACCGGCACCAGCGTGCGGGACAGCCCGTAGGACGCCAGCATCGCGAACACCACGGCCAGCGCCTGCGGGGTGAAGATGAACTTGGCGGCGTCGGTCAGGAACAGCACGGAGACGAAGGCGCAGCAGATCGACAGGGTGGAGATCAGCGCTGGCTTGGCGATGCCTGCGCCGCCCTCGACCACGGCGGTCTTGAAGTCCGCCCCTTCCTCCATCAACCGGTAGGTGTTCTCGATCGCCACCGTCGCGTCGTCCACCAGGATGCCCACGGCGAGCGCCAGGCCGCCCAAGGTCATGATGTTGAGCGTCTCGCCCAGCACGGCGAGCACGGCGAGCGAGGTCAGGATCGAGAGCGGGATGGAGACCAGCACGATCAGGGTCGAGCGCCAGGAGCCGAGGAACATCAGGATCATCAGCCCGGTCAGCCCGGCGGCGATGGTGCCCTCGCGCAGCACGTCGCTGATGGCGCCCGACACGTACACCGACTGGTCGAACAGCGGCGTGATCACCAGGTCCTTGGGCGCGGCCGCGCGCAGGCCGGGCAGCAGGGCCTTCACGTTGTTCACCACCTCCAAGGTGGACGCGTTGCCGTTCTTCAGGATCTCCAGCAGCACGCCGCGGCTGCCGTCGTCGCGCACGATGTTCTGCTGCACCTGGTAGCCGTCGCGCACGTAGGCCACGTCCTGCACCAGCACGGGCGCCCCATTGACGATCTTGATGGGAATACGGTTCAGCGCCTCGATGGTGGTGGGCGTGGCGTTCAGCTCGAACGGGTACTGGATGCTGCCGATCTTGGCCTGGCCGCTCGGCTCCGTCAGGTTCTGCGCCGTCATGGCGTTCACCACGTCGCTCGGCGCCAGCCCCAGCCCTTGCAGCGCGTGCAGGTCCAGGTCGACCATCACCTCCCGCATCTTGCCGCCGAACGGGGCGGGCAGCGTGGCGCCCGGCGTGGAGGTGACGGCCTGGCGGACGCGGTACATGCCGTAATCGTACAGCTGCTGCTCGGATTCCTTGTCAGAGGACAGCGCCAACTGGATCACCGGCACGGCCGAGGCGCTGTAGCGCACCACGATGGGCGGCTGGATGCCGGGGGGCAGCACGGCGCGGATGGAGTTGGTGGAGGAGACGATCTGCGCGATGGCGAGGTCGACCGACACGTCGGGCTGGAAGTACACCTTCTCGATGGTGACGCCTTGCAGCGTCTGGCTCTCGATGTTCTTGATGCCGTTGACGTTGTTGGACAGCGAGAACTCGGAGTAGGTGGTGACCCGCTGCTCCATCTCCGTCGTGTCCAGCCCGGTGTAGGTCCAGATGATGGACACCACGGGGATGTTGACGTTGGGCAGCACGTCCTTCGGCATGGTGATGATCGCGCCGACGCCGGCGAGCAGGATCAGCACCGAAAGCACGTAGATCGAAATCCGGAACTTCAGCGCGAACTTGACCAGACCCATGCGGAAATCCTGACCCGATGCTGCGTATCACGCGGCGCGGCCATTCTGGCTGCCACCGAGGCCATCACGCAAGGCTGCGGAAGGGCACGGGAAGCCCTGGCGCGCCCAGACGTGTTTCCCTGCGGGATTGACCTTCCGTACAGGTTTGTTGATCTATCGCCGATTCAAGGTTGCCGGCTCAGCACGTCCTCGCGGGCGGCTGGGTCCGGCCTGCAAGATCGGGTGCGAATGACGGGTCGGGTACTGGTCACGGGCGGCGCAGGCTTCATCGGCTGCCATCTCGCCCGCTCCCTGCTGCGGGCGGGCCATGAGGTCCGCGTGCTCGACAGCCTGATCGACCAGGTGCACGACCGCGGCGGCAAGCGGGACCCGGTGCTCGACCACGTGGAGCTGGTGGTGGCCGACGTGCGGGACCAGGCCGCCGTGTCCGCGGCGCTCCAGGGAGTGGACAAGGTGGTCCACCTGGCGGCCGAGGTGGGCGTGGGGCAGAGCATGTACGCGATCGAGCGCTACGTGTCGGTCAACGACGGCGGCACCGCCGTGCTGTTCCAGGCGCTGATCGAGCATCCGGTGCAGCGCGTGGTGGTGGCCTCCTCCATGAGCATCTACGGCGAGGGGCTGTACCGTACCGCAGGCGGCGCCGTGCTGGGGGACGTGGCCCGGCCCCCCCGCGCGCCCGGCGCCGGGTGGGACCCGGTGGACGCGGACGGCGCGCCGCTGCGCCCGGTGGCCACGCCGGAGTGGAAGAAGCCCGACCTCGCCAGCGTGTACGCCCTGACCAAGTACACCCAGGAGCGGCTGACCCTGACGGTGGCGCCCGCCTACGGCATGGAAGGCGTGGCGCTGCGGCTGTTCAACGTCTACGGCCCGGGCCAGGCGCTGTCGAACCCCTACACCGGCGTGCTGGCCATCTTCGCCTCCCGCCTGCTGCACCGCGAGCGCCCGCTGGTGTTCGAGGACGGCGAGCAGCGGCGGGACTTCGTGCACGTGGACGACGTGGCGCAGGCCTTCATGCTGGCGCTGGAGCGCCCGGAGGCGGCCGGCCAGGCGATCAACATCGGCAGCGGCCGGGATGTCAGCATCTTGCAGGTGGGCGACGCCATCGCCCGCGCCATGGGCCTGCCGCAGCTGCAGCCGGAGGTGGTGGGCAAGGCGCGCACCGGGGACGTGCGGCACTGCTTCGGCGACATCGGCCTGGCGCACCGGGTGCTGGGCTTCACCCCCCGGCGCAGCTTTGACGACAGCCTGGGCGAATTGGTGGAGTGGGTGCGGCGCCAGCAGGCGGTGGACCTGGTGGCGCAAGCCCGGCAGGAGCTGGAGCAGCGGGGCCTGGTGGCGTGACCTCCCCCTTGTCGGCATCGGTCCTGAGGTCCCGCCCTGCGCTGGTGACGGGGGGCGCCGGGTTCATCGGGGCCAACCTGGCGGACCGGCTGGCGCGGGACGGGCAGGACGTGCTGGTGTTCGACGCCCTGGCCCGGCCCGGGGTGGCGCGCAACCTGGACTGGCTCAAGCGCCGCCATCCGCGCCGGGTCAGCGCCGTGGTGGCCGACATCCGGGACGAGAGCGCGGTGCGGGACGCCGCCATGCGCTGCTCCGCGGTGTTTCACCTGGCGGCGCAGGTGGCGGTCACCACGTCGCTGGCGGCGCCGATGGACGATTTCGACGTGAACGTGCGCGGCACCCTGCATGTGCTGGAGGCGTTGCGCCGCCGGGCGGACCAGTCGCGCCGCGGGGCGGACCGGGTGCCGCTGGTGTTCGCCAGCACCAACAAGGTGTACGGCGACCTGCATGGCATTCCCCTGTCCGACGCGGGCGGCGCTTGGCTGCCCACGGACCCGGCGCTGCGCGGCGCCGGGGTGGGCGAGGCGCACCCGTTGGACTTCTACACGCCGTATGGCTGCTCCAAGGGGGCGGCGGACCAATACGTGCTGGACTACGCCCGCTGCTTCGGGCTGCCGGCCTGCGCCATGCGGATGAGCTGCATCTACGGCCCGCGCCAGATGGGCACGGAGGACCAGGGCTGGCTGGCGCATTTCCTGATCTCGGCGCTGGATGGCCGGCCGATCAGCCTGTACGGCGACGGCCGCCAGGTGCGGGACGTGCTGTACGTGGACGACGCGGTGGAGGCGTACCTGCGCGCCGCCGCGCGGATGGACACCGTGGCGGGCCAGGCCTTCAACCTCGGCGGCGGCCCGGCCAACGCCGTGACCCTGCTGGAGGTGCTGGCCGCCATCGAGGCCGCCACCGGACGCCGCCCGCTGACCCGGTTCGACGCCTGGCGGCCCGGCGACCAGAGATATTTCGTGGCGGACACGCGCCGGGTGCGCGCCGCGCTGGACCTGCCGCCCGCGCTGCCCTGGCGGGACGGGCTGGGCCGGCTGGCGCGCTGGCTGCAGGCTGAGCGCGAGGCGCAGCGCGCGGCTCCGGCGGCGGCGGCGGACGCATGAGGGCCGCCCCATGAGAATCGCCCTGGTCAACCCGCCGTGGGACTTCGCCGGCAGCATCTACTTCGGCTGCCGCGAGCCGCACCTGCCGCTGGAGCTGGGGGCGTGCCGGGTGCTGCTGGAGGCGGCCGGGCACGAGGTGCTGCTGCTGGACGGTCTGCTGGATGGCCTGTCCCATGCCGGGCTGGCGGAGGCGGTCGCCGGCTTCGCGCCGGGCATGACGGTGGTAACCACGGCGCCGTCCTACCTGTTCTGGCGCTGCGCGCAGCCGGAGCTGCGGGTGCCGCGCGCCACCCTGGACGCGATCGGCGGGCGCGGCGGCGTGACGGTGGCGGTGGGGCCGCACGGCTCCGCCACGCCGGGTCCGGCGCTGCGCAAGCTCGGCTGCCACGCGCTGGTGCGGGGCGAGTGCGAGGAGGTGGTGCTCGCCCTGGCCGGGGGCGGCCGGCCCGGCATCCTGCCCGGCACGGCGGCGCTGGAAGGGGGTGCGCTGCGGATGGCCGGCGGCCCGCAATCGACCCGCTTCACCGCCCTGCCGCCGCTGCGCTGGCCGGACGCCTGGGTGCGGCGCCACGCCCACCACCACCACCGCTTCGACCGTGCGCCGGAGGGACCCGGCGCGGAGGTGGAGGCGTCCCGCGGCTGCCCTTACAGCTGCTCGTTCTGCGCCAAGATCGACTTCCGCGACCGCTACCGCCGCCGGGACCTGGCGCCCTTGCTGGCGGAGGTCGACGGGCTGGCGGCGCAGGGCGTCACTTACCTGTACTTCATCGACGAGATCTTCCTGCCGCGCGAGGACCTGCTGCGCGCGCTGGTTCCGCGCCGGGTGCAGTTCGGCATCCAGACCCGGATCGACCTGTGGAAGCCGGAGCAACTGGCGCTGCTGGGGCAGGCCGGCTGCGTGTCGATCGAGGCGGGGGTGGAGAGCCTGACCGCCCACGGCCGCGCGGCGCTCGACAAGCGGTGCAAGCTGACCACGGACGAGCTGGCCGAGCGGCTGATCACCGCGCGGCGGCACGTGCCGTTCGTGCAGGCCAACCTGATCGAGACCGCCGCCGACGAGGCGGCGCTGGTGGCGGACTGGCGCGCCCGGCTGCAAGCCGCCGGCGTGTGGGCCAACGACCCGGTGCCGCTATATCCCTACCCCAGCTCGCCGGACTACCGCCGGCTGTGGGGCGAGCCGGACGACGCCGCCTGGGAGCGGGCGCACGAGCACTACCTGGGCCAGTTCAGCCGGTTCAGCGACATCCAGGACGGCGCGCCCGAGCCGCTCGCGGTGCTGGAAGCGGCGTGCTACCGGGTTTGAAGCTGCTGCTCACCACGGATGCGGTCGGCGGGGTGTGGCGCTACACGGCCGACCTGTCCCGAGGATTGGCCGAGCGGGGCTGGCAGGTCACAGTTGCGGTTGTCGGGCCGCCGCCGGGTGCGGCGCAGCGGCGCGAGATGGCGGAGGACGTGCCGCTCGTCGTCACGGACTTGCCGCTCGACTGGCTGGCGGAGGACCCGGCGGTCGGCCGCTGCGCCACCCTGGCGGCCTTGGCGGACGGCATGGACCTGGCGCTGCTGCACGCCCCGGCGCTGCTTGGGACGGATGACTGGCCGGTTCCGGTGGCGGTGATGGCGCATTCCTGCTTGACGACCTGGTTCGCCGCCGTCCGCCAAGGCCGCCAGGGTGGCGCAGCGGCCGCCCGCCGGGTCCTCCGCCAGCCAGTCGCGCGGCAAGTCCGTGAC
>CAXTNC010000023.1:0-25734 GCA_964245495.1 uncultured Acetobacteraceae bacterium | reverse complement strand
TAGGGGTAGTGGGTCAATTTGGATATCTGCGAATGGTGGAGAGCGGACATAGCTCCGATGCCGCTGGTCGTGCCTCGGAAGACATGCCCCTTCTACGCCGCTTCTTATGGTTCTCACCCCAAGGCGGGCTTGCTGATGCTTTCCTCGAAAAGGTCGAGCATCGCCCGCCATGAACGCTCATCCGCACCGCGGTCGTATCTCAAGCCCGGCATGCCATATGCCTCCGCGCCAGGAACGGTGAAAGCGTGCAGCGTGCCGCCATGGAGGATCATCCGCCAATCGACGCCAGCCTCGTTCATCTGCGCCTCGAACGTCGCGCGGATGTCAGGGGGCACCATCGGATCGGCAGCTCCTGTCTGGATCAGGACCTTGCCCTTGATGTTCCTGTTGTCCTCAGGGTGCGTCACCGGGAGGCTTGAATGAAAGCCGACCACCGCTGCCACCGCCGCACCGCCGCGCGCGAGTTCAAGCACGGCCGCTCCGCCGAAGCAGTAGCCGATCGCGGCGACCTTGCGGGCATCCACGCCAGGCTGCGCCGTCAGTGCCAAGAAGCCGGCGGTGATGGCGTCCCGGATCAAGGTGGTTTCGGCAATGGCACTGCCCAGGCGGGATTCGATCGCCTCCATCGCCAGCACCTCGCCGTCGCCGATATAGTCGGCGCACAGAACGATGTAGCCGAGACCTGTCAAGCGATGCGCGATCGTGCGCTCAAAATCACTGACGCCTGGCGCATTGTGAGCCAGCAGGATGGCTGGTCCCTCGGGCCAGTCTGGCCTGGCGAGGTAGCCAACATAGCGCTTGCCCTTGCAGCCCCGGTATTCCAGTTCGCCGGTTTTCATGCCACGTTCCTCTCGCGATCAAGGCGGGCGGGATGTTCGACCAGCTTGATGCAGAGCGCCGCGTCGGCGGACAACGCAGCAAGGACGAGAGCAGTCACGGTGATGGATGTCATGGAAGGCCTCGGCATTCGTCCGAGAAGACGCGAAGCCACGCGCCTCCCCGGATGGTTTCGGGTTGACGCCGTGGCTGGGAAGAACCCGCAAGAACGGGCGCAGGAGCTACCGACCTGCTGCTCTATTTCCGGCCTGTCATGCTTGATCGATCTCGCTGGAAATCGCAAGCACGGCATTGTCCGCTTCCAGTCGATAACGGAAGTTTAAACTGGCCCACCATCCACTCAGGCACGCAATTGACAATCGGCGGCCGTGTGCGCGCAGTGCCGGGGCAGGAACTGCCTTGGGAGGGGCCGATGCACCACGGACGCCGCGCGTTGCTGCTCGCCCCCGTCATGGCGGCGTTCGCCCGCCCAGCCGCTGCTGCGCCCACCATCCGCGTCGGCGCGCTGCGGTTCGGCGCCGTGGGGTGGGAGCTGGACGTGATGCGCGCCCATGGCCTTGCCGAAGCCGCTGGCGTGACGGTGGCCCCGGTCGAGTTCGCCGCCACGCCGGCGACCCAGGTGGCGTTGCAGGCGGGCGCGGTGGACGTGATCGTGCAGGACTGGCTGTGGGTGTCGCGGCAGCGGGCGACGGGGGCCGCCTACACGCTTTCGCCCACCTCCGGCGCGCTGGGGGCGGTGATGGCGCCGCCGGGCTCCCCGGTGCAGGCGGTGAAGGACCTGGCTGGGCGGCGGCTCGGCATCGCCGGCAGCCCGATCGACAAGAGCTGGCTCATCCTGCGGGCCTATGCGCAGCGCACGCTGGGCATCGACATCGACAGGGAGGCGGTCAAGAGCTTCGGCCCGCCGCCGCTGCTGGCCGAGCAGCTGGCGCAGGGGCGGCTCGACGCCGTGCTGACCTACTGGCCGTTCGCGGCCCGGGCGGAGGCGGCGGGGCAGCGCCGGGTGCTGGGGATGGAGGGCGCGGTGGAGGCGCTGGGCATCCCGTCCGGCGTGCCGTTCGTGGGCGCGGTGTTCTCCGACGGCTTCGCCGCGCGTGACCCGGCGGCGGTGAGCGGCTTTCTCCGGGCGTCCGCCCAGGCCCGCGCCATCCTGGCGGCGTCGGACGCGGAGTGGGACCGCATCGCGCCGCTCACCGGCGCATCCGGTCCGGACGAGCTGTCCCGGCTGCGCGATGCCTACCGCCGCGGCGTCCCGGCGCAGTGGAACCTGGCGGCGGTGCCGCAGCTCTACGACCAGTTGGCCGAGATTGGCGGCCCGGCGCTGGTCGGCCCCGCGACCCACCTGGCGCCCGGAACGCTTTGGGCGGCCTGACTTGCTCCGGACGGCCCGTTTGTGGCCCGTGCTGGGCTTCTTCGCCGTATGGGAGGGAGCGGCGCGGCCGATCGGCAGCCGCCTGCTGCCGCCCGCCAGCGCCGTGCTCGCGGCCCTGGCGCGGGAGGCGGCATCGGGCCAGCTCGCGCGCAACCTCGGCGTCACCCTCGCCCGGGTCGCCTGCGCGTTCGCGGTCGCCATGGTGCTGGGGAGCGCGCTGGGCTTGGCCATGGGCCGCGTGCGGTGGCTGGACCGGGCGCTGGACAGCCTGGTGACGGGGCTGCTGAACCTGCCGGCGCTGGTGACGGTGGTGCTGATCTACGTGTGGTTCGGCACGAGCGAGGCGACCGTGGTGGCGTCCGTGGCGCTGAACAAGCTGCCGGGCACGGCCATCACGGTGCGGGAAGGCGCGCGTGCGTTGGACGGGGCGCTGCTCGACATGGCCCGCACCCTCCGCCTGGGCCGCGGGGCCACTTTCCGGCATGTCGTGCTGCCCCAGCTTCACCCCTACCTGTTCGCCGCCGCGCGGTCAGGTTTCGCGCTGATCTGGAAGATCGTGCTGGTGGCCGAGCTGCTGGGCCGCAGCGACGGCGTGGGCTTCCAGATCGAGGTCTACTTCCAGCTGTTCGACGTGACCGGCATCCTTGCCTACACGCTTGCTTTCCTCCTCGTGGTGCAGCTGATCGAGTGGCTGGGGCTGCAGCCGCTGGAGCGCCGGGTCAACGCGTGGCGCCCGGACCGCTACGGCGCTGGCTTGAGCGTTTCGAGGTAGGCGATCACGTTGGCCCGGTCCTCGTCCTTTTTCAGCCCGACGAAGATCATCTTCGTGCCCGGCACCACGCCGCGGGGATCGACCAGGTAGTGGTCAAGCGTCGGCTGGTCCCAGGTGACGTCGTAGCCCTTCATGGCGTCCGAGTAGCTGAAGCTTGCGATGCTGTGCGACGGACGGCCGACCACGCCGTAAAGGCTGGGACCGATCTTGTTCTCGCCTTCCTTGACCGAGTGGCAGATGCCGCACTTGTTGAACACGGCCTTGCCGGCCGCGGCGTCGCCCTCGTCGGCGCGGGCCGCGCCCGCCATGGCCAGCACCGCCGCGGCGAAGGCTGTCAGGATGCGCATCGTCGTTTCTCCCCATGCCGCGCCGTTCGGGCGCGTGCCCTTGCGAAGTATGGGATTGCCCCATGCTTGTCGAGACGCCAGCGCGCGCTGTAGTGTCCCCCTCCAAGGAACTGAGGGTGGGAAAGCCATGCTGGTGATTGCCGTGATGTACGCGGCGGGCGGCGACGCCCGGTTCGACCATGCCTACTACATGGCGACCCACATGCCGCTGGTGCGCCGGTTGTGGAACCCGATGGGGCTGCAAAGCGACCAGGTGCTGCGCGGCCAGCCGGCGCCGGACGGCACGCCGGCAGCCTACCTCATCACCACCCTGCTGACCTTCGACTCGATGGACAGCTTCAAGGCCGCCGCAGCGCAGCATGGCGGGGAAATCTTCGGCGACATCCCCAATTTCACCGCCATGCAGCCCACGATGCAGTTCAACGAACCCGCAGCCTGACGGCCGGCATGGCCCGCCGGCGCGCCGTCCTGCTGGCCGCGGCTTGCGCGATGGCCGCGCCAGCGGTGGCGGAGGACCGGCTGAGCTTCTGGAACCTGACGGGCGCCACGATCACCAACCTGGTCCTGTCGCCCGCGGGGGCCGACGCCTACGGCCCGAACCAGTGCGCCAACGACCCCGACGGCGCGGTGGACCACGACGAGCGGCTGCGCCTGGCCGGCATCACGCCGGGCCGCTACGACGTGAGGCTGACGACCAAGGCCGGCCGGGTTTGCACGGTTCCCGACGTGCCGGTGAAGGCTGGGGGCAAGTACGCCTTCTCGCTGGCGGACGCCGACCTCGTGGGTTGCCGGTAGGCTTCGGCAGGTTGCCGTGAAGCCCGCAGTCAGTCATCATCGTCCCACGCAACGAAACGGGAAAGACACGATGGCGGTATCCATTCATCCGGCCGTGGACAACGGCATCGCCCCGGCCAAGCCGGATTTCGCGGGCGGGACGCTCACCTGCCGCTGCGCGACGGACCCCGTGATCGTCTCCGTCGGCGCGCAAACGGCGCATAACCATGCCTGCGGCTGCTCCAAGTGCTGGAAGCCGGACGGCGCCTTGTTCTCCATCGTCGCCGTGGTGCCGCGGGACAAGGTGCAGGTGACGGCGCAGGAGGAGAAGCTGAGGGTCGTCGATCCCGTGGCCGCCATCCAGCGCCACGCCTGCACCGGCTGCGGCGTGCACATGTTCGGCCGCATCGAGAGCGCCGCCCACCCGTTCCACGGCCTCGACTTCATCCACACCGAGCTGTCCAAGGAGCCGGGCTGGTCGGCGCCGGGATTTGCGGCCTTCGTGTCCTCCATCATCGAGCAGGGCGCGCCGCCGGACCACATGGACGCCGTGCGCGCCCGGCTGCGCGAACTCGGGCTGGAGCCGTATGATTGCCTCAACCCGCCGCTGATGGACGCGATCGCGACCTCCGTGGCCAAGAGCCGGGGCCTGCTGGCGGCCTGATTTGCCCCTGGCGTCCGTCCCTGTTCCGCGCAACTCTGCTTCCAATCCGCGGCGGACACGCGGAGTGGAGACGGCACCATGCACCTGACACGGCGGACCCTTCTGGCCGCGGCCACGGCCGGCCTCGCGGCGCGCCCGGCGCTGGCGCACGGCCCGACCCGGCAGAAGGTGACGCAAACCGTCGACATCGCCCGCACCCCGGACCAGGTCTGGGCCATCTGCGGCGACTTCGACAGCATCGCGCGCTGGCACCCGCTCATCGCGTCCAGCCCGGCGACCAACGGCAACGAGATCGGCTCGGTGCGCACGGTCACGCTGAAGGCCGAGGGCAACCCGAGCTTCGAGGAGAACCTGGCGAAGTACGACGCCGCCGGGCACAGCTACCAGTACCGCATCGAGAAGGTCGATCCCAAGGTCCTGCCGGTCAACAACTACAGCTCCTGGTTCGAGGTGCAGGACAACCCGAACGGCGGCGCCACGGTTGAGTGGCGTTCGGCGTTCTACCGCGGCTACATGCTGAACGACCCGCCGCCCGAGCTGAACGACGCCGCATCGGCCAAGGCGGTGACGGACGTGCTGCGCGCCGGGCTGGACAGCCTCAAGCTGATCGCCGAGCGCGCGCCGTGAGGCTGGCCGCATTCGCTGGGGCGATGCTGCTGGCGGCGGCGCAGGCGCAGGCGGGGCAGGCGTTCGTCACCAACCAGGGCGACGACACCGTCTCGGTGGTGGACACCGCCAGCGGCGCCGTGACGCAGACGGTGCGGGTGGGCGCCAAGCCGGCGGGCGTCGCCGTGGGGCCGGGCGGGCGGCGCATCTACGTCACCAACCCTGAAGGCCACAGCCTCAGCGTGCTGGAGCGGACGGACGGGCGGCTGAGCGTGGTGGCGGAGGTGCCGGCCGGCGCCGGGCCGCTCGGCGTCGCAGCCAGCCCCAGCGACGGGCGGGTGTTCGTGGCGGATTGGTATGGGGACACGGTCGCCGTGCTCGACCCGGCAAGCCTCGCCGTCACGGGTTCCATCAAGGTCGGCCAGTCGCCCTCCGGCCTTGCCACCGATGCTGCGGGAACCCGGCTCTACGTGGCCAACCGGGAAAGCGACACGGTTTCCGTCATCGACCTCGCCACCCTGGGCACGCTCGCGACCGTGCCGGTGGGCCATGCGCCGTTCGGGGTGACGGTGCAGGGCGGGCGCGTGTTCGTGGCCAACGTGCAATCGGGCGACATCTCCATCCTGGACGCAGGCGCCCTGGCCGAGACCCGGCGGCTCAAGGTCGGCGAGTTCCCCTACGCCGTCGCCGCCGCCGCCGACGGGTCGCGCATCCTCGTCACCAACCAGCACAGCGGCACGCTTTCGGTGTTCGACGCGGCCTTGGCGCCGTTGCCGGACATCGCGGTGGGCGACTACCCGGAAGGCATCGCGCTGTCCCCCGACGGCAGCCGTGCCTACGTCGCAGTCTGGATGGACAACAAGCTGGCGGAGATCGACGTGGCGGCCAACGCGGTCGCGCGCAGGATCAAGGTCGGCGAAAGCCCGCGGGCGTTCGGGGTGTTCCTGGCGCCTCAGTGAACAAGAGCGTGGACCATGAGGAAGCGTCTTGCCGTCCTGTTCGCCGGCGTTGCCCTGCCTGCCGCCGCACAGGCGCCGCCCGGCTTGGATGCGCCGCGCCTGGCCGCGTTCGACTTCACCATCATCAACACGTCGCCGGCCGCTTCCACGCCGGAAGAGGCCGCCCGCCTCCGCCGCCTGGACACCCAGCTGCAGGATGCGCTGCGCAAGCGCTTCACCCTGGTCGACACGGCCCCTGCGCGGGAAAGGTTGGCGCGCATCGACTCGATCAGGGGCTGCAACGGCTGCGAGCTGGACCTGGGCCGCCAGCTGGGCGCGCAGCAGGTCGAGTACGGCTGGGTCCAGAAGGTCAGCAACCTCATCCTGAACGTGAACGTGGTGGTCGAGGACGCCGGCACCGGCGAGGTCCTGCATGCCGAGAGCGTGGACATCCGCGGCAACACGGACGAGTCCTGGTCGCGCGGGTTGCGCTACCTGCTGGAGGAGCGGATGTTTCCGGACGGCGCCGGCTGACTCAGCGCAGCAGGCGCAGCAGGTCCCGCCCGGCCGGCGTGTCCAGTTCCTTCTGGTCCAGCGAGCCGTCCTTGTCGGGGTTGGCGCGCAGGAACAGGCGTTCGACGCAGGCGAGGTACTCCGCCTTGTTGACCGTGCCGTCGCCGTCCGTGTCGGCCTGGCGGAAGGCCTCGGCCGAGAGCGCCGGGGCGGCCTCCTTCGGGTCCAGCTTGTCGTCGTTGTCGGGGTTCAATTCGTCGAAACGGGCCGCGGCCGCGCTCTTGACCTCGGCCAGGTCGAGCGTGCCGTCCTTGTCGATGTCGTAGGCGCGCATGGGGCTGGCCTGGGCCTCCTCCGGCCGCCGCGCGGGCCGGTCCGGCGTGGCCTGGGTGGAGGACGGGGCAGGAGCCTGGGCGAACGCCGCGGGCTGCACCGAGCAGGCAAGACCCAATGCCAAGAGGCTTCTCATGAGGCGCATCGTCTCTCCCTTCGAGTTCCGCAGCCTTCGCCGCCCTGCTTGAGCTAGGTGCGCACGACTGAGAGCAACTGTTCGGCCGCTCCTTGGTTCAACGCGCCAGGGCGCGCCGCCCGATCGACCGAGTGCGTCATGATGGGATACTCAATGACTCCGGCCATCAACCCTGCCGTTGCGACCATTCGGCTGGACCATGATCTTCTCCCTGCAAAGCCACGGAGCCGGCACCATGCTCGACTACCTGCACGACGTTTTTGACGAGCGCTCCACCAGCCTGCGCCGGCCCGTGGCCGGCATCTACGCCATCCTCGTCCTCGGCAACCTGGCGGCGTGGGCCTGGGCGGCGGCGGCGTTCCACGGGCAGCCGGTCCTGCTGGGCACGGCGCTGCTGGCCTACGGACTCGGCTTGCGCCACGCGGTCGATGCCGACCACATCGCGGCGAT
The DNA here is from genome assembly GCA_964245495.1 of uncultured Acetobacteraceae bacterium. Lineage (GTDB taxonomy): Bacteria > Pseudomonadota > Alphaproteobacteria > Acetobacterales > Acetobacteraceae > LMUY01. The sequence continues at coordinate 17,992 of CAXTNC010000023.1, read as the reverse complement.
CGACAACGTGACGCGCAAGCTCATGCAGGGGGGCAGGCGCCCGGTCAGCATCGGCTTCTTCTTCAGCCTGGGCCACTCGGCCGTGGTGGTGCTGGCCGTGGCCGCCATCGCCGCCACGGCCACCGCGCTCGCCGGGCGCTTCGACGACTTCAAGGCCGTCGGCGGCGTGGTTGGAACCCTCGTGTCGGCCACGTTCCTGTTCGCCATCGCGGCCACCAACCTGCTGATCTTGCGCTCGGTGTGGCTGACCTTCCGCCACGTCAAGCGCGGCGGCGCCTTTGTCGAGGAGGATCTTGACCTGCTGCTCAACCAGCGCGGCTTCGCGGCCCGGCTGTTGCGGCCGTTGTTCCGCCTGGTCACCCGCAGCTGGCACATGTTCCCGCTCGGCTTCCTGTTCGGCCTCGGCTTCGACACGGCGACGGAGGTGGCGCTGCTCGGCGTTTCCGCGACGCAGGCCGGGCAGGGCGTGCCGGTCTGGTCCATCATGGTGTTCCCGGCGCTGTTCGCCGCCGGCATGTCCCTGGTCGACACGACCGACGGCATCCTGATGCTGGGCGCCTATGACTGGGCATTCGTCAAGCCGGTCCGCAAGCTGTGCTACAACATGACGGTCACCCTGGTTTCCGTGGTCGTGGCCGTGCTGATCGGCGGCATCGAGACGCTTGGGCTGATCGGCGGCCAGTTCGGCCTGTCGGGCGGCGTGTGGAACGGCGTCAGCGCCCTGAACGGCAACCTCAACAGCCTCGGTTTCGCCGTGATCGGCATCTTCATCGCCGCCTGGGTCGGTTCGGCCCTGATCTACCGCTACAAGGGCCTCCACGCCCTGGAGGCCGCCGAAGCGCGCGGCTGACCGGGGCTGCGCCCGGCCCGGCGGCGCAAGCGCTGTTGCGAAGCATTATCACTCGCATTAGGTATCGGTCGTTGATCGTGGGCGCGCATCGTGAAGGCATCGGCCAAGCATCCCTGCAAACGCGGCTGGCCATCCCAGCGCTTGGCCGCGGCGCTTGCGCCGGGCCTGGCGGGGCTGCTCCGCCCGTCATCCGCCCATGCCGCCGAGGCAGGGCCGACCCGCGAAGGCGCACCGCGGGACGCGCCGGAGAAGGTCGCTGAGCTGTTCCCCAGCCTCGCCGTCATGAGGGCACCGATCTCACCCCCGACACCCGGCTCGTCAACCCGTCCCGCGACCGCGGGCGGGCGGGCTTCCTGGGCGCGCGCCTGCGTGCCCGGTTCTGACGCCGCCGCCCGCAGCGCTGGACCTGCCGTCCGTTTCGTCATAGGCCAGGTCCGGGAGGCCGTCTCCGGAGGTGGCACCTGGGCCGCATCCTTTCGGAGACAGGTCATGGAGCGTCTCCGGCCTGCGGCGATGGCGGATGCCCGCCAGGGTCCCGGGATGGCCCTGCCGGTCATCGCCATGGCGATGAGCCTGCTCTGGGGCACCCCGGCGCCGTCCGCGTGGGCGTCTCCCGCGCCGACTCCGGAGGGGGGGCAGCAATCCCCTGGCCAGGGGACGGCGCCGCAGTCGGACATATCCAACGCGTCAACCGCGCCCGATGCGCCGCCCGCGAACCAGGGCTGGGCCATCCACGGCCAGTCCACCTTCGTGGACCAGTACCATCCCGGCTTCCACTCCGCGTATCGCGGCCCCAACAGCCTGGACCCGGGCAGCCGCGGGGACGAGACCTGGGATGTCACGCTGTACGCCGGGTTCCGGCCGTGGCGCGGCGCGGAAGTCTGGGTCAACCCGGAGGTGGACCAGGGTTTCGGGTTCAACAACACGCTCGGCATCGCCGGGTTCACCAGCGCCGAGGCCTACAAGGTCGGCGAGACGACCCCCTATGTCCGCGTGCCCCGCCTGTTCTTCCGCCAAACCCTCGACGCGGGCGGCCAGGTGCAAGGGATCGACCCCGACCTCAACCAGCTCGGCGGTTTCCAGACCGCCGACCGCGTGATCCTCACGGCGGGCAAGTTCGGCGTCGTGGACGTGTTCGACACCAACAAGTACGCGCACGACCCGCGCAACGACTTCCTGGACTGGGCCATCGTCGATGCGGGCGCGTTCGACTACGCGGCGGACGCCTGGGGCTACACGTACGGCGCCTCGCTTGAATGGTACCAGGATCGGTGGACGCTGCGCGGCGGCCTGTTCGACGGCTCGGTCACGCCCAATTCCAAGTTCCTCGTCACGCGGTTCGGCCAGCAGTTCCAGGGCGTGCTGGAGGTGGAGGCCCGCATCGCCCCGCTCGGCCAACCCGGCAAGGTGAAGCTGCTCGGCTACCAGACCCGCGCCAAGCTCGCCCGGTTCTCCGACCTGGAGGCGTTCTTCGCGGCCAACCCGAATGCGAACGGCGTGGACGCCGAGGCGGTGCGCAGGCTGCGCAACAAGTATGGCGCCAGCCTGAACGTCGAGCAGCAGGTCACGGCGGATCTTGGCGTGTTCCTGCGGGCCAGCCTGTCCGATGGGCGGACCGAGGCCTATGACTTCACCGATATCGACCGCTCGCTCTCGGTCGGGATGTCCTTGTCCGGCAACCGCTGGCGCCGGCCGGAGGATACGTTCGGCGCCGCCTTTGTCGTCAACACCATCAGCAAGGCGCACAAGGACTACTTCGCGCAGGGCTATCTCGGGGTCCTGGTCGGGGACGGCAGGCTGACGAACGCGGGGCCGGAGCAGGTTTTCGAGACATATTACAGCTATGCCGTGCTGAAAGGCGTCAACGTCAGCGGAGACTACCAACTGGTGAACCATCCCGCCTACAACGTTGACCGCGGGCCGGTGAACGTCCTCAGCGTCCGGCTGCATGGCCAGTTCTGACCCCGCCAGGACCACGGCATGAGATGGGTGGGGATCGCGTTGGCCGTGCTGCTCGCGGCACCGCCGGGTCCGGCGCTGGCGCGCGGGGGCGCCAGCGGCCCGACGCCGACCTGCCGGAAAGGCTGCAAGCCGCTGCCGCCCGAGCAGGCAAGGCAGGTGCGGCGGCATCCGGACGAGCTTCCGCCGCAGATCGGCGGCAACCCGGCGCGGTGACCACCCCCTTCGCCCGCGCCGGCATCCCGCTTGCCCTGGCTTCGCACCATCGCCGCAGTCATGTTCGTTGACCCTGGCGCGGGCGGGGATGACAAGGCCGGCTGGAACTGTCAAATGATCGCCCAGCTCCGGCGGCCTTCGCGCAGGGCCAGGCAGAGAAACACACCCATGATGAAGCGCTTGATGCGCCGCTGGCCGCGATGCGGCTCCTGCGGCTGGACGACACGCGCAGCCTACCGCAACAGCTGGTGATGAGGGCATGATGACGGACGCTTCCCCGCTCGAACGGCGCGCGCTGCTGGCAGCCATGGCGCCGTTCCAGGCGCCATCCATCCGGCGCAGCCTGATGCAGTTCGGCACCACCTTCCTCGCGTTCGTGGCGCTTGATGCCGCCATGTACGCCAGCCTCCGCATCTCCGTCTGGCTCACGCTGGCCTTGGCGGTCCCGGCCGCCGGGCTGATGGTGCGGCTGTTCATCGTCCAGCACGATTGCGGCCACGGCTCGTTCTTCCACTCGCGCCGCGCGAACGACATGCTGGGGCGTTTCTGCAGCGTCATCACCTTCACGCCCTACGCGTTCTGGCGCCGGCAGCACGCCAACCACCATGCCAGCTTCAACAACCTCGACCGCCGCGACACCGGCATCGACATTTATTCGACCTGCGCCACGCTGGCGGAGTACCAAGCGCTGCCGCGCGCGCGCCGCCTGCTCTACCGCATCTCCCGCCACCCCATCCTGACGCAGCTCGTGCTGCCCCCGCTGGTGTTCCTGCTGCTCTACCGCGTCCCGTTCGACGCGCCGGCGAACTGGACGCGGGAGCGGCGAAGCGTATGGCTGACCAACCTGGTCATCGCCGGCGTGCTGGCGGCGCTCGTGCTCGCCTTCGGGGTGCGGCCCGTCGTGCTGGTGCAGCTGCCGATCCTGGCGATCACCTCCATCATCGGCGTGTGGCTGTTCTCCGTGCAGCATCGGTTCGAGGAAGCGCAGTGGGCGCGGCAGGCGGAGTGGAACCCGGTGCAGGCGTCCCTGCACGGCAGCTCCTACCTCAAGCTGCCGCGCATCCTGCAATGGTTCACCGGCAACATCGGCTACCACCACGTCCACCACCTTGCCGCGCGGATGCCGAACTACCGCCTGCAAGAGTGCCACGAGGCCCGGCCGGAGCTGGGGGCGGTCACCACGCTGACCTTGCGGGAGGCCCTGCTGGCCCCTTGCTACGCGCTGTGGGACGAGGATGGCGGCCGCATGGTGCGCTTCCCAAGCTGAGGAACCTGCCGCCGCCGATGGCGCTTTGCCCCTGCAACGGGGGCGGGGCGTCATGGATGTGCGGGACAAGGCGCTGGAAATCCACCGCCGGCTGTGCGACCTTTACCACTGTCCGATCAGCTACTTCCACACGCTCGACCCGCTGAGCGAGCTGGTCAGCTCCCTGCTTTCCCACCGCACCCGCAACGCCGACAGCGGCGCCGCCTTCAAGGAACTGCGGGCGCGCTTCCCGGACTGGGCCGGCGTTGCCGCGGCGCCCGCCGCGGAAGTCGAGGCCGCCATCGCGCGCGCCACCTGGCCCGAGCAGAAAGCGCCGCGCATCCAGGCCATCCTGCGCGCCATCGAAGCGGAGCGCGGCAGCCTGGACCTGGGTTTCCTGGGCGACCTGACGGTGGAAGCGGCGCGCGCCTGGCTTGAGCGGCTGCCCGGCGTCGGACCCAAGACGAGCGCCGCCGTGCTCAGCTTCAGCGCCTTGCGCCGCCCGGCGCTGCCTGTGGACAGCCACCACCACCGGGTCGCAGCCCGCACCGGGCTGATCCCCGAAAACCTGGCGGTGGGGCCGTCGCACCGGGTGCTGGAAGCGCAGCTGCCGCCCGGATGGGATGCGCAGCAGGTCTACGACAACCATGAGGTCCTGATGCTGCACGGGCAGCGGTGCTGCTTCTTTCGCAAGCCCGCCTGCGCGCGCTGCCCGCTCCTTGACCTGTGCCCGGCGGGGCAGAAGCTGCACCAGGCCCCGCCGCAGCCCGCGTGACATCGGGGACCTGGAGCTATACCGATCCGGCAATGCGACGCAATGCCCCAGCGTGACCCTGCCCCCTGATGACCCGCAAGCCGTCCAAGGCGGCCGGACCGTCCAGCGGCTGAAGCAAGCCAACCGGGCCGGCTTCGACTCTCCCCTGGCGCCTCCCGGCATGGCGCAGCGCCGCGCCGCCGCCCTGGAAGCGGCCCTGGCCGCAGCGCGGGCGGAGGCGGACCTGCTCGGCAGGCGGCTGCGCGCCCTGGAGGAGAGCACCAGCTGGCGGCTCACCGGGCCGTTCCGCCGGGCGCTGACCCGGCTTCGCCCGCCGGCGCCGCTTCCCATGCCGCCGCCGCCCGAACCGGCGGCAGCCGGTCCGCGCGACTACCAGGGCTGGATCGAACGCTGCGAGCCCGCCTGCCTCGCCGAGCTGGCGGCGGCGCGGCCGGGGCGCCGGGCGATGACGGCGCAGCGCCTGGGCGTCGTGGTGCTTCCCGGCCCCGCAAGCGGCGACGCGCTTGCCAGGCTGTCGCGGACCTGCCCGCCGAACGTGTCGGTGCAGGCTGCGCAGCCGGGTTTCCTCCCGGCTGGCGCCCCCGCCGCCGCCCGCGCCCTCCAGGCGGACCTCATCTGCTTCCTCCATCCGCGGGACGTTCTGGCCGACGAGGCGCTCCGGCTCTCAGCCGAGTTCGCCGCACGGCATCCGCACTCGGACATCATCTACGCCGACGAGGATTGGCTGCAGGATGGCCGGCGGGTGCGGCCCTTCTTCAAGCCGGACTGGGACGAGGAGCTGCAGCGCGGCCGCGACCTGCTGGGTCCGTTCACCTTCCTCCGGGCCGCGCTGGTGCAGGATGCGGCGCCGGAAGGCGGCCCGGCCTGGCTGCATGACCTCGCCAACCAGGTTGCCGGGGCTGCCCGCCCCGGCGGCATCCGGCATATCCCGGCCGTGCTGTGCCACCGGAGCGCGCCGCCCCCCCCGGCAAGCGCCCTGTGCCGTGCGGCGGAGGCCCAGCTGCGGCGGGACGGCATCGCCGCCGACGTCGTGCCGGCGGGGACAGCCACCCACCGGGTGATCTACCGGCTGCCGCAGCCGGCTCCGCTGGTTTCGGTGATCGTGCCCACCCGGGACCATGCCGAGCTGCTGTCCGTGTGCGCCGACGCGGTGCTGCGCCGCACCGATTGGCAGCGGCTGGAGCTGCTCCTCGTGGACAACGGGTCCGTGGAGGCCGAGGCGCTGGCCTTGCTGGACCGGTTGGCCGGGGACGGCCGGGTCCGCGTGCTGCGCCACCCCGGGCGGTTCAACTGGTCGGCGATGAACAACGCCGCCGCGCGGCAGGCGCGGGGAGACGTGCTGCTGCTGCTCAACAACGACATTGCCGCGCTGAACCCAGACTGGCTTTCGGCGCTGGTGTCCCACGCCGTCCAGCCCGGCGTGGGCGCCGTCGGGGCCAAGCTGCTTTACCCGGACGGCCGGGTGCAGCACGCGGGCATCGCGACGGACCAGGCCGGCGTTCCGTGCCACCTGCTCCGCCACGCGCCTGGCGGCAGCTCCGGGCCGTTCGGGCTGATGGCGGCGGCCCGGCAGGTTTGGGCCGTGACGGGCGCCTGCCTCGCCCTGAGGCGCGAAACCTTCTTCGCCGTGGGCGGCCTGAACGAGGCGTTGCCGGTCGCCTACAACGACGTGGACCTTTGCGTGCGGCTGACCGCGCACGGCTACCGCATCGTTTGGACCCCGTGGGCGTCACTGGAGCATCGCGAACTCGCGTCCCGCCCGCCCGACCACGTGCCGGAGCGCCGCGACCAGACGCGGGAGGAGCTTGACCGGCTGCTGCGCGATTGGGGGCGCCTGGTGCTGCACGATCCGTTCCTGAACGCCAACCTGCACCTGGAGCAGGGGCAGCCATGCTTCGGCGCGCCGGACCTCCCCGCCATGCCGGCCTGACGCAATTCGGTTGCGGCCTGCCTGCCGATACGGTATCGCGCCCTGGCAATGCCAAGCTACCCGTTGCCTGCGCGCGAGCGCGGGATTGATCTGCTGGCCAACGTGGGCGCCGGGGCGCGGCAGCGGGTCGCTTGGCAGGACGTGGCCGACGGCCTGGCCGCTTGGCGCCTCGCCTTCACGCTCGGCTGGCTGGACATCAAGCTGCGCTACCGCGGCTCCATACTTGGCCCGTTCTGGCTCACGCTGTCCACCGCCATCATGGTGCTGTCCATGGGAGTGCTGTACTCGCAGCTGTTCCACATGGAGGTGCGCAAGTACCTGCCCTACCTGGCGCTGTCCCTGGTGCTGTGGAACACGCTGGGCGGCCTGGTCGGCGACGCCTGCACCTGCTTCACGTCGGCGGAAGGCAGCATCCGCTCGCTCCGCATGCCGTTCACCATCCATGCGACGCGGGCGGTGGTGCGCAACGCCCTGGTGCTGCTGCACAACGTCGTGGTGATCGTGGGCGTGTTCGCCTGGTTCGAGATCTGGCCCGGCGCCACCGCGTTCGCCGCCCTGCCCGGCGCCGCCCTGTGGGTGATCGACGCGCTGGCGGCGTGCCTGCTGCTGGGGGCGTTCTGCGCCCGCTTCCGCGACGTGGCGCCCATCGTCGGCAGCGTCATGCAGATCGCCTTCTTCCTGACCCCCATCATCTGGCAGCCCGAGCTGATCACGGACAACGCCCAGTACCTGCTGCTCAACCCATTCTATCCGCTGCTGGCGCTGGTGCGGGACCCGCTGCTCGGGGTCATGCCTGGGCTGGACCTGTGGATCGCGGCAGCCGTCTGGAGCGCAGTGCTGTGCCTGTCCGCCTGGGCGCTGTTCGCCCGGGTGCGCGGCCGGCTGGCCTTCTGGGTCTGACCATGGCGGCCGGCATCCGCGCGGAAGGGGTCTGCATTGATTTTCCGCTCTACCATGGCAACAGCCGCAGCCTGAAGAAGACGGTGCTGGCCGCAGCCTCCGGCCGGTTGGGCGAGGACCGGCAGCACCGCATGGTGGTGCAGGCGCTGCGGGACATCTCGTTCACCTTGCGGCCAGGCGACCGCCTGGCCCTGGTGGGCGGCAACGGCGCCGGCAAGACCACGCTGCTGCGGACGTTGGCCGGCATCTACGAGCCGGTGGCCGGCCGGCTGCGCGTCGAGGGCGCCGTGGGTTCCTTGCTGGACGTGAACTCCGGCATGAACAACGAGCTGTCCGGCCGCGAGAACATCATGCTGCGCGGGCTGTACAACGGCATGAGCCGGGCCGCCACCGCCGGCCTGGTCGAGGATGTGTGCGACTTCGCCGAACTGGGCGAGTTCATGGAGCTGCCGGTGCGGTTCTACTCGTCCGGCATGGCGGTCCGGCTGGCCTTCGCCATGGCCACCGCCATCCAGCCGCAGGTGCTGCTGATGGACGAGTGGTTCCTGGCGGGGGATGCGAACTTCCTGGACAAGGCGCGCGCCCGCATGGAAAGCCTGGTGAGGACGGCGGAGATCCTGGTGCTGTCCTCCCACATGGAGAACATCGTGCTGGAATGGGCCACCCGGGTGATCTGGCTGGACCACGGCCGGGTGCGGGAGGATGGCCCGGCGCGGGAGGTCATGGGGCACTACCTGAACATGGACCTGTCCCTGCCGCAGCTGGCGAACACGGCGGCGTCCTAGGGCGGGATGACATCGCGTCCGCTCAGCCATCCCGCCCCAGCTTGATTTGAGAGAGTGATGGAGACACTTGGCGAAGCAGCCAGTCATCGCGCCCTGGCCGCGACCCGCAGCGCCTGCAAAGCCAAGGCGTTTGCGCCTGCCGCCAGGAAGCATGTCCAAAAGCGCATCTGGATGCCCTGGCAGAAGCACGCAACGTTGCAAGCTGCCCCAGTCACAATTTTGATGCGCCAACAGTCACTATGAGAGCGCAAGGTTTCAATTTAAAGACGGGCTGAAGCACGGCGGCGCTGCCCGCTTGTTAATACTGTGTTGTGCTGCATCCACATGGAGAACCGCAAGTAAGCTTCATGACAAGGAGTTTGTTGCATGCGCCAGCTGTCCATCCTCTTCGCCAACGACGACGTTCTGACGCAGTGGATCATGACGGAGGTGCTGTCGCAAAGCGGCTATGCGGTGACAAGCGTCTGCCGGTGCGAGGATGCCATCGAACTGCTGCAAGACGCTGCCGACTTTGACTTGCTGCTGGCCGACCTGGAGCTGCCGGACACGTTGGGCGGCAGCGGCCTCCTCGCGCAATGGCGAAAGGCGCTTCCTGGGCGCCCGGTGATCTTCACCTCCGCGCTGGCCGGCCCGCTGCGTTGCCTGGAGCGCCATGAGCATCTCATGCAGCGTCCCTTCGGTGCGGCGCGCCTGCTGCAGATGATCGAGTCCGCGGTGGAAGAGGCTTTGCTGCAGCCGATCCATGCCGGCCCGCCCCGCGGCATCCAGCACGTGCACTGACGGCGCCCGCGGCGGCTTGCCCGGGCCGCGCGGGTCCTGGAAAGCCAGCATGGCAGCCGTCGCGGCGCGCGCAGCGGTTCAGCCCGGGACCAGCGGGAAGGGCCGGACCTGCTTCCCGCTCGGCAGCTCCGCCGTGGACCAGCCGCCGCCCAGCGCCCGGATCAGGTTGACGGAGACTTGCTGGAATTGCGAGTTCAGCCCGATCTGGGTCGTTTGAGCCTGCAACTGGGCGACCTGGGCCACGACGACGTCGACATAGCTTCCCACCCCGGCCGTGTAGAGCTGCAAGGAAAGCGCCTGCGCCTTGCCGGAGGCTTCGGCCGCCTGCTGGTCCAGCGCGCCCTGCTTGGCGAGCAGGTCGTTCAAGGAAAGCTGGTCTTCCACCTGCTGGAAGGCCGCCAGCACGGTCGCCCGGTAGCGGTCCCGGGTTTGCGCGTAGCTGGACTTGGCATAGTCCAGCTCCGCCCTGCGCAGCCCGCCCTCGAACAGCGGCAGGGCGATGGTGGACCCGATCGACCACACGGCATTCGGCAGGCTGATCAGGTTGAACCCGGAATCCTCCGTGCCGGCGAGGCCGCTGAGCGAGATGTTGGGATAGAACGCGGCGCGCGACACGCCGATCTCCGCGTTGGCCGCCGCCATGGCGCGCTCGGCGGCAGCGATGTCGGGCCGCCGCTGCAGCAGGTCCGACGGCAGGCCGGACGGGATGGGCGGCATGACGAGCGGCGCGTCCTGCTGCGGCGGAAGGCTGAACGCGCTGGCGGACTCGCCCACCAGGTCGGCGATCGCGTGCTGGGCCAGGGCGCGCTGCGCCAAGTTGCCTTGGTAGAGCGCCTGGGTGGAACTCAGCTGCGCCTGCGCCCGCGCCACGTCGAGCGCGTTGCCGATCTTGCCGGCCAGGCGCATCTGCGTGATGTCCAGGGCCGTCTGGTAGGTGGCGGCGGACTTCTTGTACAGCTCGCCCTGCTGGTCCAGGCCGCGCAGGGTGATGTAGGCGCTGGCCAGCTCCGCTTGCAGGCTGAGCGCGACGAAGGCGACGTTGGCGGCCTCGGCCTGCGCCAGGTTCTTGCGGGCCTTGGCCTCGTTGCCGATCCGGTCCCAAAGGTCGATCTCCCAGTTCGCCCGGGCATCGACCTGCACCGAAGGTTCAACGAAAGGCGCCGTGCTGGTGGGCGAGCGGAACAGCCGGTAGGGCGATTGCCTGTTCTGGGACGCCAGGCCGTTCAGGCCCACCTGGGGATAAAGGCCGGAGGCCGCTTCGGCTTCCAGCTCGCGCGCCTGGGTGAGCGCTTCCCGCTCGGCAAGCAGGTTCGGGTTGTCCGGTATCCTTGTTTCCAGCCTGTCGAGGGTGGGGCTGCCGTAAGCCTTCCACCACGCGCCGCGCACGATCTTGTCCTGCGGATGGGCGACCTGCCACGGCCCGGCGCCTTGATACGACGCCGGCACCACGTAGGTTGGCGGCTTGTAGGCCGGCGCGAGATCGCAGGATGCGAGCGACGCCGCCAGGAGCGCTGCGGCAAGCCGGACGCCCGGCGTCACTTGGCGGAGGTTCGGCCCGGGCTGTTGTCAGCCTGGCGCTCGTTGTCGGAGTTCTGCGGCGGCGCATGGACGACATCAACCGCTTGGCCTTCCAGCAGCCCGGATGACGGATTGGCGACCAGCTCGTCGCTCAGCTGCAGCCCGTGCACGACCTGCACGGTTTCCCCGAGGTTCAGGCCGAGCTTGACGTTCTGCAGGTGCACCTTGCCGTCCTGGACCAGGGCCACCTGCAGCCCCTGCGCCCGGAACAGCAGCGCCTGCTGGGGAATGATCAGGATGTTCGGGTCGGTCGGGATCTCAAACCGCACGTCCGCGTAGGCGCCGGGCCAGATTTCCTCCTTGGGGTTCGGCAGCGTGAGCTCGGTCACCACGGTGCGGGAGGCCGAGTTGAACGATTTGGCGGTCGTCGCGACATCGGCCTTGAAGGTGCGGTCCGGGAACTGCGGCATGGTCATGGTCGCCGCAAGGCCGGGCTTGATGAACCCGGAGTAGTCCTGCGGCACGGAAACGAAGACCCGGATTTCGTGCACGTCCGCGACCGAGAACAGCTCCTGGGTGCCGCCCTGCTGCCCCGCGTTGCCGCCCGCGGCGTTGACGAAGTTGCCGGTGTCCGTGCTGCGGGACGTGACCACGCCGTCGAACGGCGCCACGACCTGCTTGAACGCCGCTTGCGCCTCGAAGCGCCCGACGTTGAACTGCGCGGCCTGCACCTCGGACTGCGCGGCCTTGGCGTCGGCGTTGTTCACGTCCACGGTTTGCTGCGAGACCGCTTGCGTGCCGGCAAGCTTCTGCCACCGCGCCGCCGTCACCTGGGCCAGGGCGTACTTGCCCTTCACGACCTGCAATTGCGCCCGGGCCTGCTCAAGCTCCTGGTCCAGGTTCGGCGTGGCGATGGTCGCCAGCAGCTCGCCCTTGCGCACGTCGGCGCCGTAGTCCTTGTACCAAGCCTGCACGTAGCCGGTGACCTGGGCGAAGATCGGCGCCTGGTACCAGGCCTGGGTCTGGCCCGGCAGCGTCACGGCGCGGACGCTCGGCCCGCGCTGGGGCGAAACCAGCGTCACCTTCGGAACTGACTCATCGTCCGCCCGATCCTTCAGGTCGGACACCGTGTTCGCCCGCCCGATGATGCCCCATGCCGCGACTCCGCCGGCTGCCAGGAGCGCCGCCCCGGCCAGCAGCCAGCGCCGGCCGCTCCGCTTCGGCGCAGCGCGGCGCGCCTCCGGCGGCAGTGCTCCATCCGTCATGCCATGGCCTCTTTGGATCTTCTGTGGAGCAGCCGGCCGTGCACCAGCGTGAACACCGCCGGCACGAACAGCAGGGTGGACACGGTGGCGACCGCCAGCCCGCCCATCACCGCGCGGCCCAGCGGGGCGTTCTGGGTGTTGCTCAGCGCCATGGGCAACATGCCGATGATCATGGCCAGCGCCGTCATCAGCACCGGGCGCACGCGGCCGTAGCCGGCCTCGATGGCGGCCCGCGCCGCGTCGCCGTGCTCCGCCAGCCGCTCCCGCGCGAAGCTCACCACCAGGATGGAGTTCGCCGTCGCCGTTCCCATGCACATGATCGCCCCCGTCAGCGCCGGGACCGACAGCGTGGTGTTGGTGATGAACAGCGACCACGCGATGCCGGCCAGCGCGCCCGGCAGGGCGGTGATGATGATGAACGGGTCCACCCAGGACTGGAAGTTCACCACGATGACCAGGTACACCAGCACCACCGCGAGCAGCAGGCCGCCGACCAGCTGGCTGTAGGCCGTCGCCATCGTCACCGCCTGGCCGCGGGTCTCCACGTGGGCGCTGCGGGGCACGTCCTTCGCCGTTTCCTGCAGCACCTGCTGCACCGCGTCGTTCACCGCGCCCAGGTCGCGCTGCTGGACGCTGGCGTAGATGTCGATGGTGGGGGTGATGCCGTAGTGCGACACCACGAGCGGCATCCCGGTCTGGCTGATCTGGCTCAGGCCCCCCAGCAATTGCAGGCCGTGGCCGGACGGGTCGCCGTCGCCGGCGTCGATCGGCAGCGTTTCCAGCGCGTTCATGCTGTCGATCTGCGGCTGCGGCGTTTGCATGTTGACCAGGTACGAGACGCCGTTGGTGGTGTCGAGCCAGTAGGTCGGCGCGGTCTGGCCGCTGCCGGACAGGGTCGCGAGCGCGTTGCCGGCGATGTCGGCCTCGGAGATGCCGGCGCCGCTGGCGAAGGAGCGCGAGGCGGTCACCCGCAGCGTGGGCGCGTCCGGCGCTTGCAGGATGTTGGCGTCGGCGATGCCGGGTATCTTGGCGATGCGGGCCAGCACCTCCTTGGCGTAGTCGTAGCTCGCCCGCTGGTCGCGCCCGATCACCTGGATGTCGATGGGCGACGGCAGGCCGAAGTCGAGGATCTTGGCCGTGATGTCGCCGGGCAGGAAGCTGAAGGCCGTGCCGGGGAACGCCGCCGTCAGCTTCGGCCGCAGGATCTGCCGGTACTCCTGCACCGGCGAGGCCTCGTCCGCCAGGCTGATGGTCAGGTCGCAGTCCGATGGCCCGATGGTGCCGCTGGCGCTGTAGACCTCGTTGATGCCGCTGACCGGCAGCCCGCAGTTGTCCACGATGCCGGACACCTTGCCGGGCAGCGCCTTGCGGATTTCCCCGTTGACCAGCACGGCCAGCTTGCCGGCATCCTCGATGCGGGTGCCGATCTGCGCGCGCATGTGCAGGTCCATCTCGCCCGAGCGCACCTCCGGGAAGAAGTTGCGCCCCAGGAACGGGATCAGCAGCAGGGAGGCGAGCGAAACGGCGAGGAAGGCGGCGATGAACCGCCCGGCGCCGCCCATCACATCCGTCAGCACGTCGCGGTAGCTGTTCCGGAAACGCTCGAACCGGCGCTCGAAGCCGCGCTGGAAACGGGTGAACGGCCCGGCGCGCTTGCCCTCGCCGTGGGAGTGCGCCTGGCCGGCCAGCAGCCAGATGGCCATGGTGGGGACCAGCGTGCGGGACAGGATGAACGAGGTGATCATCGCGAACACGATCGCCATCGCCAGCGGCTTGAACAGGTAGCCGCCGATGCCGCTCAGCGTGAACAGCGGCAGCCAGACGATGCAGATGCACAGCGTGGAGACGAAGGTCGGCACCACGATCTCGTTGGCCGCGTCGATGATCGCCGCCTCAAGCTCCTGGCCGTGCTCCAGGTGGGAGGAGATGTTCTCGATCATCACCGTGGCGTCGTCCACCAGGATGCCGACGGCAAGCGCCAGGCCGCCCAGCGTCATCACGTTGATGGTCTCGCCGAGCCAGGACAGCACGGTGATGGAGGTCAGGATGCAGAGCGGGATGGAGGTCGCCACGATCAGCGTCGAGCGCCAGGAGCCGAGGAACAGCAGCACCATCGCCCCGGTCAGCGCCGCGGCGGTGGCCATCTCGCGCAGCACGTCGGCCACCGAGTCCCGCACGAAGGTGGACGCGTCGTTCAGCGGGGTAATCTTGATGCCGGGGGGCAGCGTCTTCCCGATGCCCGGCAGCATCTTCTTGACGCCTGCCACCACGTCCAGCGTGGAGGCGTTGCCAGTCTTCAGCACCTGCATCAGCACGCTCTGCTGGCCGTGCACCAGCACCATGTTGGTTTGCGGCGGCCCGCCGCGGTGCACGTAGGCCACGTCCCGCATGGTGACGACGGCGTTGCCGACCTGCTTGATCGGCAGGTTGTTGAACGTGTCGAGGTTGACCGGCGCGGCGTTGGTGGACACGAGGTAGTCGAGCTTGCCGATCTTCTCGTCGCCGGCCGGCAGCACGAGGTTCTGGCGGGCGAGCGCCTTGGACACGTCCGCCGCGGACAACCCGTGCTCCAGCAGTTCGCGCTGGTTGAGGTCGACCTGCACCACGCGCGAGGTGCCGCCGTAGGGCGTGGGGATCGCCACGCCGGGCACGCTGATCAGCGCCGGCCGGATGAAGTTGGAGGCGAGGTCGTACAGCTGCTGCACGGTCTGGTTGGTGCCCGACACCTGCAGATCCAGCACCGGCACGCTGGACGCGTTGTACACCAGGATCTGCGGCGGGGTGATGCCCGGCGGCATCTGCTTGAGCACGGTTTGCGCGCTGGCGACGATCTGCGCCTGGGCGGCCGAGATGTTGGTGTTCGGCTGGAAGAAGATCTTGATGACGCCGCGGCCGTAGAGCGACTGGCTTTCGATGTGCTCGATGTCGCTGACCGTCGTGGTCAGCGTGCGCTCGAAGTAGTACACCACGCGGCCGGACATGTCCTGCGGGGTGAGGCCGTTATAGGTCCAAACGACGGCGACGACGGGGATGTCGATGGCCGGGAAGATGTCCGTCGGCGTCTTCCAGGCCGCCTGGCCGCCGAAGATCAGGATGACGATGGCCAGCACGACGAAGGTCAGCCGCCGCCGCAGCGCGATCAGGACGATGGAGTTCACCGGGCGTCAGCCGTCATGGTTCACCAGCGATGCCTGGCCCAGCGTGCGATGGGATGCCTGCCCTCCTAGCCGCTTGATCGGGCGGGAACAATCGACTGGGCATTAAATGGCCGCAACGTCCGGGTCCGCGGCCCGCGGCGTTCTCAGGCCTTGAAACTGCCCTCCATCACGATCTGCGCCAGCGGGATGCGCTCGCTCGGGTGCTCGCGGGCGGCCATGGCCTCCGCCAGCATGGTCTTGTCGCCGGGCCGGCCGATGGCGATCATCTGCTCCACCCGGTAGCCGACCGGCACGCCCAGCTCGGCGAAGGCGCGCTCCTTGTCGAAGCCCACCATGCCGTGGGCTTGCCACCCCAGCAGCGTCGCCTGCAACGCGAGGCTGGCCCAGGCGGACCCGGCGTCCATCGAGTGGCTGTAGGACGGCACCGGCGTGTCCTTGCCGGGAGGCAGCATCGTCGAGTTGGACACCAGCGTCACCAGCACGGACGCGCTCTTGGCCCAGGCCTGGTTGAACTCGACCAGCAGGCTCAGCTGCTTGTCGAAATGCGGCGTGCCGCGGCGCGCGTAGATGAAGCGCCAGGGCTGCGAGTTGTAGGAGGAGGGCGCCCAGCGCGCCGCCTCGAACAAGGTCATCAGGTCGGCCTCGCCCATCTCCTCGTCGGTGAACGCGCGCGGCGACCAGCGCTGGAGGAACAGCTTGTCGATCGGGTAGTCGGAATGCCGGTGGTTGGCGTCCGTCATGGGGAACCTCGCGAGGTTTCCTTTGACCTACGCCGGCGCCACGTCCCTGGCAACCGTCACGCCCGGCCCGGCGCGAGCAGGGCGAGCACCGCCGCCAGCAGCACCAGCCCGCGCGAGGCGGCCAGCCCGCCGTCGCTGTGGCGCAGCTCGCTGGTCAGCACGGCGGCGGACGCGCCCGCCACCAGCGCGCCGCCGAGCCGCCGGGTCGGGCGCGCCGCCATGAGCAGGCCGCCGGCCGTCTCGGCGGCGGCGATGGCCTGCATCTCGTCGCGCGTCCAGCCGAGATGGCGGAACATGCCGTCATAGCCGCGGTCGCCGAACAGCTTGTCAGCGCCGGCCAGCGCGATCGCGGCGCCGAGGATGGGGAACAGATGCTTCATGGTGACACTCCTGCCCGCGCCCAACGCCGCCGCGCCGCCGGCGTTGCCCGCCGCCGAACTTGCCTGGGGCCGCCGCCTTGCCCATTTGACGGAGGCAGCAACGCAGGAGCACCCCATGCCGAACGACATGGCGATCGCCCATCCCGCCGCAAATCCTGACTGGCGCACCCACGGCATCCGCGTGGTGCGGCGGGGCGGGACCAGCGGCGACACGCCCGTCACGTTGGGCATGAACCGCGAGGTGGCGCTGAGCGGCGGGCGCACCGGCGGCGCGCTGTGGGCCGGCACCAACCTCATCAAGCCGCGCTCCGCCACCGGGGCGCACCACCATGGCGAGCTGCACAGCATCATCTACGTGATCTGCGGCGAGGCGCACATGCGCTGGGGCGACCGGCTGGAATGGATCGCCAAGGCCGGGCCGGGGGACTTCCTGCAAGTGCCGGCCTGGCTGCCGCACCAGGAGATCAACGCGTCGGACACGCAGGACCTGCACTGCGTCATCGTGCGCAGCGGCCCGGAGGAGCTGGTGGTGAACCTGGAGCTGGATGCCGTGGCCGACCCGGAATGGGTCAGCCAGGGCTGAGCGCCGGGTTGCGCCGCCACAGGGACGCATTCAGCGCCCCGGCAAACGTCACCCAGGCCAGGTACGGCAGCAGCAGCCCTGCCGCCGCCGGGCTGATGGGCGCGAACAGGGCGGCGGTCAGCGCGATGCACAGCCAGAGCAGCGCCAGCTCGGCCAGCGCCCAGCCCGGCCGGTGCAGCCCGAAGAACACGGCCGACCAGCCGGCGTTCAGCGCCAGCTGCACGCCGTAGGCCGTCCACGCCGCCGGCGCCGCGGCCACGCCCGCCTGCCGCCAGGCGAGCCAGCCGGACACCGCGATGCAAAGATAGAGCACCGTCCACGCCGGGGCGAACAGCCAGTTGGGCGGCCGCCAGCGCGGCTTGTCCAGCCGCTCGTACCACGCGCCCGGCCGGAACAGGGCGCCGGACAGCGCCGCGCAGGAGCAGGCCGCCACGAACGGCAGCAGGCTGATCAATGGAAGCATGGCGGCAAGGTATGACCCTGTTCGAAGCCTGTCGATCCGGCGCGCCATGGCTGGCGCTCGTGCGCCATCCGCCGGTGGCCGCGGCCGGCCGCTGTTACGGCCGGACGGACCTGCTGCCCGACCCGGCCGAGGCTGCCGCCTTGGCGGAGCGCCTGCGGCCCCTGGGCGGCCTGGTCTGGACCAGCCCCGCCCGCCGCTGCCGGGACGTGGCCGCCGCCCTCGGGCCGCACCGGGTGGACGAGCGGCTGGCGGAGCTGGATTTCGGCGAGTGGGAGAACCGCCCCTGGGACGGCGTGCCGCGCCCGGCGCTGGACGCCTGGGCGCTCGATCCCTGGGGCTTCGCGCCGCCCGGCGGCGAGTCCGGGCGGTCGCTCGCGGCGCGGGCGGGGTCGTTCCACCGCGCGCTGCCGCCCGGGCGCCACGTGGTCATCACCCATGGCGGCC
>CAXTNC010000022.1:0-26059 GCA_964245495.1 uncultured Acetobacteraceae bacterium | reverse complement strand
TCCCCGGCCCGCCCATGCAGCCACACGGCGGCGCAGGTTGCCTCCCAAGCAGGCATCCCGCTGGCAAGCAAGGCGGCGGCCAGGCCGGACAGCACGTCCCCTGCCCCGGCCGTCGCGAGCGCCGGCGTGCCGGTGGCATTGACGGCGGCACGGCCGTCCGGGGCGGCAACCACCGTGTCGGAGCCTTTCAGCAGCACGACCGCTCCCACCAGGCGCGCGGCTGCGCGGACGGCGGCCAGGCGGTCGGCGCCATGCGGGCCGAACAGCTTGGCGAACTCGCCTTCGTGCGGCGTCAGCACGGCGGCGCCGCGCAGCGCTTCCGGCTGGCCGGCATGCGCCCCAAGCGCGTCGGCGTCCGCTACGACCTGCTTGCCGGCCGCCAGCAGCTTCGGCAGGTCGGCGCGGGCCACGTCCTGGCCCAGCCCGGGGCCGCAAACCCAGGTGGTGCGCCGTGGATCGGCCAGCAGGCCGTCGAGCGGCCCGTCGTTCACGATCAAGCCGGCCGGCGCGTGGCTGTAGCGCGCCGCCCCACCTGGCGCCACGATCGTCACCATGCCCGCGCCGCCATGCCGCGCCGCCGCGGCGGCCAGCTGCGCCGCCCCCGTCATGCCGGCCCCGCCGAGCACGGAAACGTAGCCGCGGGCGTACTTGTGGGTGGAGGCGGGCAGCGCCGGCAAGCGCCACAGGCCCGGGCTGTTCGCACATGCCAAGGGCCGGATGGTTTCGAGCACGGCGGCAGGCAGGCCGATGTCCGCCACCACCAGCTCGCCGCACAAGTCCCGCCCCGGCAGCAGCAAGTGGCCCGGCTTGCGGCGGAAGAACGTCACGGTGAGCGCCGCTTGCGCCGCCCGGCCGCGCACGGCGCCGGTGCCGCCATCGACGCCGCTCGGCACGTCCACCGCCAGGATGCGGCGTGCGGCGGCCAGCGTCTCGGCGACGACCCCGCCCACGTCCCGCGCCAGTCCGGCGCCGAACACGGCGTCGATCACCAGATCCGCCCGGGCCGCCTCGTCCGGGGTGAACGCCGCGTGGGGGCCGGACCAGGCCGCCGCGCCCTGGGCGGCAGCGCGGCCGGGCCGCGGCGGGGCCAGGGCGGCGAGGCGGACCGGCCAGCCCGTGGCGGCCAGCAGGCGGGCCGCGACATAGCCGTCGCCGCCGTTGTTGCCGGGGCCGCACAGCACGAGCGTGCGGCACGGGCCGAACCGGCGCGCGGCGCGCGCCACCGCCCAGCCTGCCCGCTCCATCAAGCCGATGCCTGGCGCGCCGCCGGCGATGGCCAGCGCGTCGGCCTGCGCCATCTCGGCCGGAGTGAGCAGCTCGTTCATGCGGCGACCAAGCGCCGGAACGTGACCACGAGCACGTCCCGAAAGGCCGGCCGCGCCGGATCGCGAGGCTCCACGGGGGTCACGCCATGATAAACCCGGCTGTCATCGACCCAGGCGGCGTCCATCGGCCGCGCCAGGGTGAACGCGCCCAACTGGCGGCGATCCAAACCGTGGATGGTGGTCTCGCCGCTGGCGATGTTCTCGCGCCGCACCAGCAGCACCAGCACCCAGTCCACGCCGTCCCGGTGCATGCCTTCCGGCGTCGGCTGCCCCGCCTGGCCCGGCTGCGCCTCGATGCGGAACTGGTGCATCTCGGCCTCCCAGTGCGGCACGCCGGGGGAGAGCGCATCGAACACGAGCTGGCAGGTGCGCAGGATGGCGGCGAAGGCCGGCATCCGCTCCACCGCCTCCGTCACCGGGTCGAACCAGCGCGCGATGCCGCCGTTCAGCATGTTGTGGTCGCGACTCTGGTAATGCGGCCGGCGCTCCAGCCGGGTGAACCCGGCGGCGGTGACGGCGAACACGGCGTGGCGGCGGCGGCGGTAGCGCCCGCCGTCGGCCATGTAGGTGTCCAGGCCGAGATCATCCCAGCTGGCGGCGAAGCGGTCCCAGTCCGCCATCCCGTTCCCTTCCAGCACGCCGCGCATTTCCGCCTCGTGCACGAAAGCGAAGCCGTCCCGCCCCACGAGGTCGGCGATGCTGGGGCGGCTGGTGGCGGAATGGATCATTGTGCGGCCTCCTGCATGGGACCCGGCAACGGCCCCTGCTGCGGGATCGGCCGTTCGGAGCCGGGCGGCATCCATCCCTGCGCCTTGTATGCCGTGAACGGGCTTTGCACTCCGTTCTTGTCGAAGCAGTACTTCACGCGGCGGTTGAACTCCCGGTTCACCGCCCAGCGCTGCGCCGCTTCCGTGCGGATGCGCACGCGCATGGTCCAGCTGCTGTCGGAGAAGGCGTAAACGCCCATCACCTCCAAGTCCGCGGTGATCGCGTCCTTCCACCGCGGCTCCGCCCGCATCCCCTTCGCCACGCCGCTCAACAGGTCCCCGATGCGGTCCGGCTCCTCGTTCAGCCCGATCGGCAGGTCGATCAGCGCATAGGAAAAGTCCCGCGTCTGGTTGGTGACGGTGGTGACGGAGGAGAACGGGATGATGTGGACCGACCCGTCGAGCGCCCGCAGCCGGATGGTGCGGATGGACAGGTTCTCCACCGTGCCGGACAGCCCGCCCAGCACGACCACGTCGCCCACCTGCATCGTGTTCTCCAGCAGCAGGAACAGCCCGGTGATCAGGTCCTGCACCAGCTTCTGCGAGCCGAAGCCGATGGCGACGCCCAGCACGCCGGCGCCGGCCAGCAACGGCGCGATGTTCACGCCGATCTGGCTCAGCACGATCAAGCCGGTGATGATGAGGATGGTGACCAGCAGCGTCGTGCGCAGGATGGGCAGCAAGGTGCGCAGCCGGGCCGCGCGGGCCATCTGCGCCGCCCGGGTGAAGCTGGCGACCTTGTTCTCCACCGCAGCGTTGGCGGCCTCCCACGCCACCACGGCCAGCAGCACGGCCACGGCCGACGTGCCCAGCGCGGACAGCACCCGCTCCCCCAGCTGGCCGCCGGAGAACCATCGGACCGGGCGGTATCCCCAGGCTTCGAGCAAGCCGATGGCGGTCGCGGCGGAAACCAGGCCGATCAGCACTGCGCGCAGGGCAGGGTAATAGATGGCGATCCGCTGCTTCAGGTCTGAGTGCTGCACAGCGCCGTCCGCGTCGGCGTGCGCCGCCCGGTCCAGCGCGCCCAACAGCACGATGCCGGCCAGGCGGCCGACAAGGACGGTGGCCGAGGTCACGATGAAGAAGTGCAGCAGGCGCTCGTAGCCGTCCTGGATCTCGGCGGCGGCAACCAGCCAGATCGCCACGATGTAGAAGATGGCGATCAGGTGCCACCGGCTGGCAAGGCCGTTCTGCAAGCTGGCGAGCACGCCGGCCTTGGAATGCCGCGCGCGCAGCCGCCGCGCCACGGCCTGGCGGGATTGCAGCACCACCACGACCAGCATGGTGTGGACGGCCAGCCCGACCAGCTTCATCGCCACGTCGTAGGCAGAGCGATCCAGGCCGAGCAGCAGCCCGATCTCACCCGCCGCGAAGCCGAACACGGCGACGATGCTGAGCCGCCGCATCCATCGCTCGATGTAGGCCGCCCAGCGGTCGCTGCACTGGATCAGGCGCAGCCGCGGCTCCCGCGGCGAGACGACCATGCGGGTGACGCACATGACGGCCCGGCAGATCACGTAAGCGTTCACCACGGCGATGACCACGAGCCGGCCGTTGATCGTGGCGCCGAGCGGGGTGGCGAGCAGGAGGTGGCCCACGGCGGCGAACACGGCAACGGGGGCCAGGTCCAGCAGGAAGCCTGCCAGGATGAACGGCAGCCGACGCAGCAGGCGCCAAGCGACGTTGAAGCCGCGGCGTCCGCCGGAGTCGGCCCGGGCGCCATCGGCCAGCAGGTCGTCCGCCGGCGCCCTGGCGCCCAGCAGCGCGCAAGCCGGCTGCAAGAAGCGGCGGGCGAGCCATTCGACGCCCCGGGCGCCTGCCACCACGAGAACGAGCTTCCATCCGATGCTCAGGATGCGGGCCTGGAAGCGCGGCTCCTGCGCCGCGTTGGCCAGCCATCGCCACAGCAGCGGCGCATCGCCGAGCGCCTGGGCCATGCCGGTCAGCTGCCCGGCCAGGTCAGCCGCCCAGTGCGAGCCTTGCAGCAGCAAATCAGCGCCCACGCTGTCGGCGGCGAGCGATGGCCCGGCATGCGCTGGCGCCACCGCCGGGATGGCGCGCACCATGTCCTCCAGCACCGCCGTGAACTGGGCGCGCGCCTTGTCGTCCTTGAGCACGTTCAGCACCGCCTGCGCTTGCGCCGGCGTGAGGGTTGCGGCGGCAGGCGGCAGGGACGGGGCTGCCGCCTGGGCCAGAGCGCCGAGCGGGCACAGGAAGGAAGCGGCCAGGACCAGGATAGTCAGCGATCGCATGGCGCGGTACGGCCATAGGGCGCCCTGCCCTGTCAACCGGGCCGAACGGCGGCGGCGAAGGGTGCACAAACCAGCCCGGGTCACCATTTCAAGCCGATGAAGGTGGTTCTGATCGTCCTGGTCGTGTTCATGATGCTGGGAACGCTGGGCGTGCTCGTTGCCGGCCTTGTTGGCTTGGTCCGCGGCGGCGGCGATCCGATGCGGTCCAACCGGCTGATGCGTTGGCGGGTGCTGCTGCAAGCTGGCACGCTGCTGCTGTTCATGCTGCTGCTGCACCTGGTCCGGTCATGAGCGCGCCCGCCTGTGGCGCGCCGCGCTCACGCTCTTGTGCGGCAGCCTGCCGCAGGGCGCAGGCCGGGGCGGCACTGGCGGCGCACCCGCCATCTGGGCTACCACCGCAGAAGGAAACAGCGGGCTGCTCATGAAAATCCTCGTTCCAGTCAAGCGGGTGGTCGATTACAACGTCAAGGTTCGCGTCAAGGCGGACGGCACGGGCGTGGAAACGTCCGGCGTCAAGATGTCCATGAACCCGTTCGACGAGATCGCCGTCGAAGAAGCTGTGCGCCTGAAGGAGAAGGGCGTGGCGACGGAAGTCGTGGCGGTTTCCATGGGCTTGCCGGTTTGCGCCGAGACGATCCGCACCGCGCTCGCGATGGGCGCAGACCGCGGCATCCTCGTGGAAACGGACGCGGAACTTCAGCCGCTCGCCGTGGCCAAGATGCTCAAGGCCTTGGTGGACAAGGAGCAGCCTCAACTAGTCGTGATGGGCAAGCAGGCCATCGATGACGACATGAACGCGACCGGCCAGATGCTGGCCGCCCTGCTCGGCTGGCCGCAAGGCACCTTCGCGTCCAAGCTGGACGTTGAGGCGGAATCGCTGACGGTGGTGCGCGAGGTGGATGGCGGCCTGGAAACCTTGGCCCTCACGGTGCCCGCCATTATCACCGTTGATCTCCGGCTGAACGAGCCGCGCTACGCCTCGCTGCCGAACATCATGAAGGCGCGCAAGAAGCCAGTCGAAACGATCAAGCCGGATGCGCTTGGGGTGGACCCGGCGCCGCGGTTGCGCCTGGTCAGCGTCGCGGAACCGGCCAAGCGGCAAGCCGGCAAGAAGGTCGGCTCGGTCGCGGAGCTGGTGGCCAAACTCAAAACCGAATCCAAGGTGATCTAGATGACGTCGCTCGTTCTGCTCGATTTCGAGGGGTCTGACATCAAGCAGCCATCCCGCAGCGCGGTGGCGGCCGCCCGCAAGCTGGGCGAGGTGCATGTCCTCGTCGCAGGCTACGGAGTGGATGCAGCCGCCCAGGCCGCGGCGAAGCTGGAAGGCGTCACCAAGGTCCACAAGGCGGACCATCCCGTGTATGACCACGCTTTGGCAGAGCCCTTGGCGGACCTCCTTGTGTCCATGGCCGGCCACCATGACCATCTGCTGGCTGCCTCCACTGCCACGGGCAAGAACGTCATGCCCCGGGTGGCGGCGATGCTGGACGTGCAGCCGATCAGCGACATCGCCGATGTGATCGACGCCGATACGTTCGTGCGGCCGATCTACGCCGGCAACGCCATGGCGACGGTGAGGTCCTCCGACGCCAAGAAGGTCCTGACGGTGCGGGCCGCCTCGTTCGACCCGGTCGCGGCTGAGGGCGGCCAGGCGGACATAGAGGACGTTGCCGCAACGAGCGATCAGGTGCTTTCCAAGTTCGTGTCGGCCGACCTGTCCAAGTCCGAGCGGCCTGAGCTGACCGCGGCCCGCATCGTGGTGTCCGGCGGGCGCGGAATGCAGAACGGAGACAATTTCAAGCTGCTGAACCCGATCGCGGACAAGCTGGGCGCGGCTGTGGGCGCGTCCCGCGCCGCTGTCGATGCGGGCTACGTGCCGAACGACTACCAGGTGGGGCAGACGGGCAAGATCGTGGCGCCAGACCTTTACATGGCGATCGGCATTTCTGGCGCCATCCAGCACCTGGCCGGCATGAAGGACAGCAAGGTCATCGTCGCCATCAACAAGGACGAGGACGCACCGATCTTCCAGGTGGCTGATTACGGCCTGGTGGCGGACCTGTTCACGGCCTTGCCGGAATTGGAAGCGGAGCTGAGCCGGGCCTGACGATGGCGCCAGCGACGGAGATCACGCGGGTCGGCGTGGTCGGCGCTGGCCAAATGGGCAACGGCATCAGCCATGTTTGCGCCCTGGCCGGCCTCCCTGTCGTGCTGCTTGACGCGAAGGCCGAAGCGGTGCAGCGCACGATGGCGTCCATGGCCAAGAACATGGACCGTCAGGTCAGCAAAGGCAGCATCACCAAAGCTGACAAGGATGCCGCGATCGGCCGGATCAGCGCCGGAACGCACCATTCGGCACTTGCCGAATGCGATTTGGTGATTGAGGCTGCCACGGAGAAGGAGGAGGTCAAGCGCGGGATATTTCGCGCTCTGACGCCGCATCTCCGGCCCGATTGCATCCTTGCCACCAACACCTCGTCCATCTCCATCACGCGGCTGGCCGCGGCCACCGATCGGCCGGCGAAGTTCATCGGCATGCACTTCATGAACCCGGTGCCGATGATGAAGCTGGTGGAGGTTGTCCGCGGCATCGCGACCGACGAGCCGACGTTTGCGACCGCCCAAGGCCTGGTGGAACGCCTCGGCAAGGTATCCGCCGTCGCGGAGGATTTTCCTGCATTCATCGTCAACCGCGTGCTGGTGCCGATGATCAACGAGGCGGTGTACGCACTCTACGAGGGCGTCGGCACCATCGCAGGCATCGACGCCGCGGTGAAGCTCGGCGCCAACCATCCCATGGGGCCTTTGGAGCTGGGCGATCTCATCGGTCTGGACACCTGCCTCGCCATCATGCAGGTGCTTCACAGCGGCTTGTCGGACAGCAAATACCGGCCTTGCCCGCTGCTGGTGAAGTACGCCGAAGCAGGATGGGTGGGACGCAAGGCCGGGCGCGGCTTCTACGACTATTCAACGGTGCCGCCGACCCCCACGCGGTGATGGGCCTGGTTCATGCCGGGATGCGCCGGCCCCGCACGTAGCCGGTTGCCAGGCAGTAATCCATGGTGCGCCGCAGGAAGGCCTCGTCGGTCGGCGGGCACACGCGACCGCTCAGCGCGCGCAGGTTGTCATCTTGAAAGCGCGGGTCGCGTTGCAGGTAGGCGGCATAGAGCTGCGTCACTTGCCCATTCAGCCGCCGTTCGCCGTGGGTCAGCAGCGCCGGGTCATAGGCAGTGGGCAGAACGAAGCGGGGAGCGTGGAGGCGGCTGTCCGCCAACGCCACCGTGCGCAAGGCGGTCACTGGCACGGGCCTGCCGGAAACCAGGTGGTAGGTCCGACCGGAAGCTGCCAGGATCCGCTCGGCGATGTCAGTCAGCCCGCCGATCACATGGTCGATCGGCACCATATCCAGGCTCGCGCCGGGGCTGGCGGGAAGCGTCCGGATCAAGCCGTCCGTCACCAGCTTGATCAGGCCATAGATGTTGCTGAAGCTGCCGATCTGGCCGCTGCAGGAGTCGCCGACCACGATGGACGGCCTGGCCACCGCAACCATACGGCCGGCGGCGGCCGCGGCGCGCACCAGGCTTTCCGCCATCGCCTTGCTCGCCTCGTAACCGTTCGTGAAATGCTGGCCGACATCCAGCTCAGCTTCCATGATCGGGCCGTCCCGTCCGCCGCAAACGTAGGCGGTGCTCACGTAAAGCACGGGAATGTTGCCGCCTTCGCCCGCGTAGGCCAGGACGTTGGCCGTGCCGTCGACGTTCACCGCCTGATAGGCGCCCGGCTCGCAATCGAACCCGGTGAGTGCCGCGCAGTGCAGGACAAGGTCCAGCGGCGGCAAGGAAGCACCTAGGCCCAAGCCGCGCTGGCGCACGTCGCCATGCAGGGCAGCGACGCTGCCCGGCTGCGGTGCGCCGCCATTCCAAGGGGAAGCCGTGATCAGCCGGCCATCATTGCGGCGCAGGATGGTGCTGTTGTGCAGCAACGCAAGCACAGCGTGGCCGCGCTCGGCGAGATGGCCGGCCAGCTCCCGGCCGATCAATCCGCCGGCGCCAGTGATGAGGATGCGCAACGACCGAAAGGTCAGCACCTCGCTGGGTGCGCTCAACTGTGCATGCGGCTGATGTCCAGCAGCACGCCAGCCTCCAGTTCCTTCTGGTCCAGCCGGTGCTTGATCAGGTCGCCCACCGTGACCATCCCAGCCAGCCCGTTCGGGCCGACGATCGGCAGATGACGGATGCGGCGCTCGATCATCATGGACAAGGAATGCTCAATCGTGTCACCCGGGCTGCCGGTGACGATTGGGCTGCTCATCAAATCGCGCACGGGATGCTCGTAGGCGCGCACGCCGCTGTTGGCCAGGCTGTTGACCAGGTCCCGCTCAGAGAACACTCCCACCGCCTTGGCATGCTCTTCCACGACCAGTGCGCCGATGCGGTGCGCGGCCAGGCGCTCCACCGCATCCTTGACGGTCTGCTCCGGGCGGATGGTGAACACCTCGTGGCCCTTGGTGCGCAGCACATCGGAAATCAGCATGGACGCTCCTGTCGAACCATATGTTGAAGCATGAAGCCCAGGCCAGTCATCCGGTTCCGGGCAGCCGCGGCGGCGGCTGTCGCCGGGCAGCTTGCGGCCGCTCGAATAGGATGACGCTTTCCACTGCTGCGGACCACAGGAACTGGTCAACCGGCACGGCGGCCGTGGCCGCATAACCGGCAGCATGGAGAAGCCGAGCGTCCCGCGCCAGGGCCGCCGGGTTGCAGCTGACGTAGATCACCCGGGCGCCGGAGGCCGCGATGCCGGGCATCTGCGCCAACGCTCCGGTGAAGGGCGGGTCCAGCACGATGGCCGCCGCGTCCGCCAATTCCTTCGCCGTCAATGGCTGACGGGCCAGGTCCCGCCGCACCGCCTCCACGCGCCGCCCCGCGACGGCCTGGCGCAAGGCGGCATGAGCCGCCGCGTCGCCCTCATAGGCGACCACGCGGGCGCGCTCCGAAAGGGCGAAGGTCAAGGTGCCGCAACCGGCGAACAGCTCGGCTACCCGGGCCCAGGCCGACATGCGCTCGGGCAGGAAGGCCAGCACGGCAGCAGTGATGGCGGCCGAACCATGGCGGGACGCTTGCAGGAACGCTCCCGGCGGCACAGCCACCGGCACACCGGCGATCGCAGTCATCGCCGGCCTTATCTGGCAAGCGGTTTCGGGTGGACCGTCGGCCAGCGCCCAGGAGATGCGGCAGGCGCCTGCCTCTGCCGCCATGGCGGTCAGCACGGTGCGGTCTGCCGAGCTGAGCGGCGCATCCGTCCGCAGCAGCAAATCTATGCCGCTGTCCAGGTTGTTCGCAATTGCTGACCCAGTGCGGACCAAGCCGGCGATGCGGGGGAGCGTACGCCGCAGGCTGCCGATCAGCGCCACCAAGGCTGGCTCCAGCACCAGGCAGGTGTGCAGGTCCACCACGTCGCGGCCGCGATGCTGGTGCAGCCCGACGCGCACGGCCTTGCCGTCCCGCGCCAACGCCAGGTCCGCCCGGCGGCGGCCGGCCTGCGGCGTGCGGGCCAGCGGGGCTGCAGGCACATCCGGGTATCCGGCGCGGGCCAGGGCGGCCAGCACCTGGTGCGCCTTCCACGCGGCATAGGGTGCATCTTGCCAATGCTGCAAGGTGCAGCCGCCGCAAGCGCCGAAATGCGGGCAGGGCCCGGGCTGACGGTCCGGAGAGGGTGTCAGGACATCAGCGAGTCCAGTCCATCCCTGGCCGCGCCGGGTCAGGGCAGCAACGCGGACGCGCTCGCCAGGAAGGGTGCAGGGCAGATAGACGAGGTCGCCGCTGGGCAGCGCAGCCACCCCGTCGCCGTCCGCGCCGATGCGGGAAACCTGGAGTTCGTGGGCCGGCCCTTCCGCCCCGCTGACCCTCGCCTTCCCTTGGGGAAGCGGCCTTCGGGAGCGGAAACGGGTTAGCTGCCGAACGCGGAAAGGCCGGTTTGGGCGCGGCCGAGGATCAATGCATGGACGTCATGGGTACCTTCGTAGGTGTTCACCGCCTCAAGGTTCATGACGTGGCGCATCACGTGGTACTCATCCGCGATGCCGTTGCCGCCGTGCATGTCGCGCGCCTCCCGGGCAATGGCCAACGCTTTGCCGCAGGAGTTGCGCTTGCACAGGCTGATCATCTCCGGCGCAGCGCGGTGCTCGTCCATCAAACGGCCGAGCCGCAGCACGCCTTGCAGCCCGAGAGTGATCTCGCTCTGCATGTCCGCCAGCTTTTTCTGGATCAGCTGGGTGGCGGCGAGCGGGCGGCCGAACATCATGCGGTTCAGCGTGTAGTCCCGCGCCGCATGCCAGCAGAACTCGGCAGCTCCCAGCGCGCCCCAGGAGATGCCGTAGCGCGCATTGTTGAGGCAGGAGAACGGGCCGCGCAGCCCTTTCACGCCGGGCAGCATGTTGCCGGCGGGAACGAACACCTCGTCCATCATGATCATGCCGGTCTTGGAGGCGCGCAGGCTCAGCTTGCCCTCAATGCCCGGCGCAGTCAGGCCTTTCATGCCCTTTTCGAGGATGAAGCCGCGGATCGTGCCGCTGTCGTCCTTGGCCCAGACCACGAAAATGTCCGCCAGCGGCGAGTTGGTGATCCATGTCTTGGAGCCGCTGACCAGGTAGCCGCCTTCGACGCCCTTGGCCCGCGTCCGCATGGACCCGGGGTCAGACCCGGCGTCCGGCTCCGTCAGGCCGAAACACCCCACGAACTCGCCGCTTCGCAGCTTCGGCAGGAAGCGCCCGCGCTGCTCGTCGGAGCCGAACGCCCAGATCGGGAACATCACCAGGGAGGACTGAACGGAGAAGGCGGAACGATAGCCGCTGTCCACCCGCTCCACCTCGCGGGCGATCAAACCATAGGCGACGTAGGACACGCCGGAGCAGCCATAGCCTTCCAGGGTGGCGCCCAGAAAACCCATCTCCCCCATCTCGTTCATGATCTCGCGGTCAAACCGCTCATGACGGTTGGCGAGCAAGATGCGGGGGAACAGCTTATCCTGGCAGTAAGCATGGGCGGCATCGCGGATCGCGCGCTCGTCCTCGCTCAATTGGTCGTCCAGCAGCAGAGCGTCGTCCCAGCTGAACGGCCCCATAGGACGATTCTGCGGGGCCAAGCCGGCCGGGATGTCCTGCGATGGGCGGGCCTCGGCCGCCTCAGGAACGGGAACCGGCGTCATGACATTCATGCTGGAGCGTCCTCCTGTTGGCGCGGTGCTGCGCGTACGGGCGAGCGTATCAACATAAAGGCTGGAATGTCATCGCCAAATCCCTGCACTGCCGGGCCGAGGTCATCGTCTCGTCCTCGGCTGTCACGACGCGGACGGCGCTCTGCGTCACGCTCACGCGCAGCCTCACGCACCGGCTCCCGCGCCACCTCCCGGGCCGGACGCTCCTGAACGCGAGCCTCCCGTGCTGGAGCCTCGACAGGCGCAGCCCGCCTGGCCCGGCGCGGGGCTGGCGGCTTGTCGGCATCGGGAGCTTCCGGCTCGGTCCGGCGGCCTCTGCCTTCCGGCTTGGCCGCAACCCGGCCGCGGCCGCGCCGCTTGCGCCCGTCCCCTTCGGCCCACTCCACCGGGTCCAGCCCATTCACGGCCAACCGAGGGATTGCTGCCCCAACCAGCTTCTCGATCGCCTCGACCGCCAGCCGGTCTTCAGGCGCGGCGAGAGTGAAAGCGTGGCCAACAAGCCCGGCGCGCCCTGTGCGGCCGATGCGGTGGACGTAATCCTCCGCGTGATGCGGAACATCGAAGTTGAACACGTGGGACAAGCCGCTGATGTCCACCCCGCGGGCCGCCACGTCGCTGCACACGAGCAAGCGCAAATCGCCAGCCTTGAACCGGGCCATGGTGGCGGTGCGCTCAGATTGCGAAAGGTCCCCGTGCAGCGCGCCAACATCGAACTCATGCTTCTTGAGCGACTTGTAGAGGATGTCCACCTCGGTCTTGCGGTTGCAGAAAATCAGCGCGTTCTGCACCTGCTCGGAGCGGATCAACCGCCGCAGCGCTTCCCGCTTGTCGGCTTCCGCGACCAGCGCCAGCCCTGCCACGATGGTGGTGGCGACCGAGGCCGGGCGCGAGACGGTGATGAGCTTGGGGTTGTGCAAGAAGGCATCGGACAGCCGCTTGATCTCCGGCGCCATGGTGGCGGAGAAGAACAAGGTCTGCCGGGTGCGGGGCAGCATGGCCACGATGCGCTCGACATCAGGGATGAAGCCCATGTCCAGCATCCGGTCCGCCTCGTCGATCACCAGGATACGGGCGTCCGTCATCAGCAAGCCGCCGCGCTCGAACAGGTCGATCAGCCGGCCCGGCGTGGCGATCAGCACGTCCACGCCCTTCATCAGCGCGTCCTTCTGCTCCGACATGCTCTCGCCGCCGATCAGCAGCGCATGGGTCAGCTTCAGGTGCTTGCCGTACTGGACGAAGTTCTCCGCCACCTGCAATGCCAGCTCACGCGTCGGCTCCAGGATGAGGGAACGCGGCATCCGGGCGCGGGCGCGGCTGCCAGCCAGGATGTCCATCAGGGGAAGCGTGAAGGAGGCGGTCTTGCCCGTGCCGGTCTGCGCCACGCCGAGCACGTCGCGGCCCATCAGCACGACGGGGATCGCCTGCTCCTGGATCGGCGTGGGATGCAGGTAGCCCATCTCGGCGATGGCTTGCAGGAGCGGCGCGGACAGGCCGAGGTCGGCGAACACGGCGCGAGCCGGCTCGGGCGCGGCGTCTCCGTCGTCCGCCGGACCAGGCTCGTCCAAGCCAGGCTCGTCCAGGCCGGGCTGGTCTCCGTCGCCTTCCAGCTCCAACGCTCCCTCGCCAGCCGGGCTGGCGGCTTCCGGCGACAAGGCTTCTGCCCTGCTCAGATCCTGGGCGTCGCTGATGCGTTCCGCCATCGGCGCGGCCACAACGTCCGGCAACGCGGCGCTGCCCTCATCGGACATGGCGGCAAGGCTGCCAGCAGCCTGCGGCGCATCGTCGCGCGGAGCGGCGTCCACGCTTTCCGGCTCGGGCTGTGCGGCGTGATCCGCGAGGGCGGGGTTTTCGATCAATTCGATCAACAAGTGTTCCGGTCGCTCGTAAGAGGGTGCCAGCGCCAAGTCCGGGCCGGCAGTAGGCGTGGCTGAGGCCCAGGCCGCAGCGTTCGCTTGCCGAGCGGATATCTGGACGTAGGCTGCGAAAGTCAAGGAATTAGCTTTTCCAGCAACGGTTGCCGCCTCGCCGCGTAAGACACTCGCCAACCAGGAAACCATCATGCCAGCCGACTACGCCCTGCCCATAGAAGATTATGGCCTGATCGGCGACTGCAACACGACGGCGCTGGTTGGCCGCAACGGCTCCATCGATTGGTTGTGCCTGCCCCGGTTCGACAGCGCCGCCTGCATGGCCGCCCTGCTCGGCTCGCCCGACAACGGCCGCTGGCTGATCGCGCCCGCCGACCCCGGCGCCACCGTCACCCGCTGCTACCGCGATGGCGGCCTGGTGCTCGAAACCGTGTTCGCCACCCCTGGCGGCAGCGTGGCGCTGCTGGACTTCATGGTGCCGGAGGAGGCCACCAGCAGCCTGGTGCGCATCGTGGAGGGCCGCTCCGGCACGGTGGACATGCACCTGGATTACGCCCTGCGCTTCGATTACGGCATGTCGGTTCCCTGGGTGACGCGCACCAACCATGGCGGCCTGCTAGGCATCGCAGGGCCGGAACTGACCGTGCTGTACACGCCGGTCGAGCTGACCGGCCGGGACTTGCGCACCCACGCGAAGTTCAGCGTGGCCGCCGGGCAGCGCGTGCCGTTCGTGCTGCGCCACAGCCCGTCCCACCTGCCTGCCCCGGGAGCGCTGGATGCGGACCAGGCGCTGGCCGACACGGAACGGTACTGGTCCGAGTGGTCGCAGCGCGGCACCTACAAAGGCCGCCACAGCAAGGCGGTGCAAACCTCGCTGCTGGTGCTCAAGGCGCTGACCTACCGCCAGACCGGGGGCATCGTCGCGGCAGCCACCACCTCCCTGCCGGAGCAGCTCGGCGGGTCGCGCAACTGGGATTACCGCTACTGCTGGCTGCGGGACGCGACGCTGACGCTGTTCTCGCTGATGAACGCCGGGTATTTCGACGAGGCCGGCGCGTGGCGCGACTGGCTGCACCGCAGCGTGGCCGGCAGCCCTGAGCAAATCCAGATCATGTACGGCATCGCCGGCGAGCGCCGCCTGGCGGAGTGGGAAATCAAGGAGCTGCCCGGCTACCAGGGCGCCTCCCCCGTGCGCATCGGCAACGCCGCCTCCGAGCAATTGCAGCTGGACGTGTTCGGCGAGGTGACGGAGGCGCTGCACCAGGCGCGCAACGGGGGCCTTGCCCATGCGCCCGCCAGCTGGGATTTGCAGAAGGCCATCGTCGCGCACCTGGAGACGATCTGGCAGCAGCCGGACGAGGGCATCTGGGAAACCCGCGGCGGGCGCAAGCACTTCACCTACTCCAAGGTGATGGTCTGGGTCGCGTTCGACCGCATGGTGAGGGACGCCGAGGCGCACGGGCTGGACGGCCCGGTGGAGCACTGGAAGGCAGTGCGGGACCAGATCCGCGCCGAGGTGCTGCAACGCGGCTTCCACCCCGGCAAGAACAGCTTCACCCAGCATTTCGACACTGACGAGCTGGACGCCAGCTTGCTGCTCATCCCGCTCGTCGGTTTCCTGCCCCACGACGACCCGCGGGTGCGCGGCACCACGGCGGCGGTGGAGCGGGAACTGCTGAAGGACGGCTACGTCCTGCGCTACAGCACGCAGGACAGCAAGGACGGACTGCCGCCAGGCGAAGGCGCTTTTCTCGCCTGCTCCTTCTGGCTGGTGGACAACTGGCACATGCAGGGCCGCAAGGACGACGCCCAAGCGCTGTTTGAGCAGCTGCTTTCGCTGCGCAACGACCTCGGCCTGCTGAGCGAGGAGTACGACCCGGCGGCCAAGCGCATGACCGGCAACTTCCCGCAGGCCTTCAGCCACACGGCGCTGATCGCCAGCGCCATGAACCTGGAACAGGACGGGCCGGCGCAGGAAAGGGAAGCATGATGCCGGGATTTTGCCTCAAGCCCCAGCAGAGGGTGGTCGCCCTTTGCACACCCGGTTCTAGGCCGCGCGGACGTCCTTGATGTCGCGGAACATCAGGCCCTCGTTCGCGTCCGTGACGCGGCGCAGGCTGAACTGGGAGGAGGCGAGGAACACCGGATCGCCGTCCACGTCGTCGGCCATGGCGGTGCGCTGGGCCTGGCTGAACCTTTCCACGGCAAGGCGCTCGCCGCTGATCCAGCGGGCCAGCGCATAGGGCACTGCCTCGAAGCCGATGCCCACGCCGTACTCGCCCTGCAGCCGGGCAATCAGCACGTCCAGCTGCAGCGTGCCCACCACGCCCACGATCGGCGGGCTGCCGTCCTGTGGGCGGAACAGCTGCACCACCCCCTCCTCCGCCAGCTCCTGCAACGCCTGGCGCAGCTTCTTGGCCTTCATCGCGTCGTCCAGCCGCACCCGGCGCAGGATTTCCGGCGCGAAGTATGGCACGCCGACGAAATTGAGGTCCTCCTCCTCGCTCAAGGTGTCGCCGATCCGCAAGGTGCCGTGGTTCGGGATGCCCACCACGTCGCCGGCGAACGCCTCCTCGGCGATCTGCCGGTCGCGCGCGAAGAAGAACTGCGGCGCGTGCAGCGGGATCAGCTTGCCCGTGCGCACCTGGCGCAGCCGCATCCCACGCTCCAGCCGCCCGGAGCAGACGCGGGCAAAGGCGATGCGGTCCCGGTGGTTCGGGTCCATGTTCGCCTGGATCTTGAACACCAGCGCCGTCAGCCTGGCCTCGCTGGCATCCACCGTGCGCGTGTCCGCGGGCTGGGCGCGCGGCGGCGGCCCGAACGCCACCAGGCTGTCCAGCAAGTCGGTGACGCCGATCTCCTTGATGGCGCTGCCGAAGAACACCGGCGTCAGGTGCCCGGCGTTGAATCCGGCCAGGTCGAACTCCGGCAGCGCGGCGCGGGCGAGGTCGATCTCCTCGCCCATCGTGATCATGCGCTCGTCCGACTGGGACAGCGGCGCGGCGGTGTGCACTTCCCGCGTGCGAAGGTCATAGGTGCCGGCGAAGGTGGCCGCCCGGCCGATCGGCCAGGTGACGGGCGCGGTGTCAAGCGCCAGGGTGTTGCCCACCTCGTCCAGAAGCTCGAACGGGTCGCGCGCCTCACGGTCCATCTTGTTGACGAAGGTGAGGATCGGGATGTCCCGCAACCGGCAGATCTCGAACAGCTTGCGCGTCCGCGCCTCGATGCCCTTGGCCGCGTCGATCACCATGACCGCAGAATCCACGGCGGTCAGCGTGCGATAGGTGTCCTCCGAGAAATCCTCGTGGCCCGGCGTGTCCAGCAGGTTGAACACGCAGCCGCCGTACTCGAACGTCATCACGGAGGTGACGACGGAGATGCCGCGCTCGCGCTCGATGCCCATCCAGTCGGACCGGGTACGCCGCCGCTCCCCCTTGGCCCGCACGTTGCCTGCGAGCTGGATGGCGCCGCCCGCGCGCAGCAGCCGCTCGGTCAGCGTGGTCTTGCCGGCATCGGGGTGCGAAATGATCGCGAAGGTGCGGCGGCGGGCGATTTCTTCGGCGGGGGTCATGGGTGCCTCGTTCTGCCGATCCCGGCCATGATCGGCGGGCGTGAAGCGCAGCGGATGTTTCGTTTCGGTCTCGAAGGTTATGGCACTGATTGGCCTTGCGTCACTGTGATGGCGCCCACTCCAGGCGGACGCCTGTGGATCATGCCTGAGGTCACGCGCGACGGTAAGGAGCTGATCCTGCGAGGCCTCAACATCCATGGGGTGCGCGCCAACGCAGTCGGCGCAACAAACCTTCTGGTTTTGATCCGAGCTGTTACGGAGATGTTGTCCGCGCCATGGCGCGCCACGGCATCCGGGTCCGAGACGGCCACCCGCTCATGCCAAGGTTTCTACAGGAATGCCAAACTACGGTCACGCTGCCGTTTGTCGAGAACATCAGTTCCACCAGCGCAGAACTCGCGAACACCGACGTCACCGCGACCGTGGTGGAGCCGGCGCTCGCGAGCTAGCCGTCAGCGCGAGTAGAACTCCACCACCAGGTTCGGCTCCATCTGCACCGGGTATGGCACGTCCGTAAGCTTTGGCGCGCGATTGAACTTGCCCTTCATCGCCCGATGGTCCACGTCAAGGTACTCCGGCACGTCCCGCTCGATGCTTTGCGTGCTGTCCAGCACCACGGCGAGCTGCTTGGACTTCTCCCGCACCTCGATCTCGTCGCCGTCCTTCAACAGGTAGGACGGAATGTTCACCCGCTTGCCGTTGATCAGGATATGGCCGTGGTTGACGAACTGCCGCGCCGCGAACGGCGTGATGGCGAACTTCAGCCGATACACCACCGCATCCAGCCGGCGCTCCAGCAGCTCGATCAGGTTCTCAGAGGTGTCGCCCTTGCGCCGCACCGCCTCGTCGTAATACTTGCGGAACTGCTTCTCGCCGATGTTGCCGTAGTAGCCCTTGAGCTTCTGTTTCGCCATCAGCTGGATGCCGAAATCGGTCGGCTTCTGCTTGCGGCGCTGGCCATGCTGGCCGGGGCCGTAATCGTGCTTGTTGATCGGCGACTTCGCCCGGCCCCACAGGTTGACGCCGAGGCGGCGGTTGATCTTGTACTTGGATTCAATGCGCTTGGTCACAGGCCAGGCCATCCATTCTATGTCGCCCGCGTTGGGGCGTTGTTGCGCCGGTAGGCCGAACGAAATTTGGCGGGATCAAGCCCCGAAGGC
This sequence comes from uncultured Acetobacteraceae bacterium, assembly GCA_964245495.1. Lineage (GTDB taxonomy): Bacteria > Pseudomonadota > Alphaproteobacteria > Acetobacterales > Acetobacteraceae > LMUY01. The sequence goes on along the minus strand of CAXTNC010000022.1, from coordinate 7,904 downwards.
CCGTCCACGTTCCCGGCAGTGGGCGCGGGTTACGCCGCCACCCCGGCCTTGTCAAACCCGCGCAGCGTCGGCATGTCCCAGCCCATGGTGAACCGTGGCGAGATCATTTGGCTGGGCGTGGCGGCCGGGGTCACCGGCGGGCTGATCGGCGGGTCCATGCTGGGCATCGGCATCGCCATGATGCTGGAAGGCGCCTACGCCGGGTTGCTGCTGATCTGCGTCGGCGCCCCCTGCTCCGGGCTGATCGGCTGGATCATGGCCCGGCGCCTGGCAAAGCAGGCCTAGCTGCCTGCCACAGGTCGCCGCGGCGAGCAGCGCGGCCTTCGCGCTCCAGCTTCTGCAAGTGGGCCAGCACGTTGCGCTCCGCGGCCATCCGCAGCACCGGGTCGATCTTGGAGTAAAGCGCGTCCACCAGGCCCATGGTGGTCCGTGGCGACGCTTGGAGCGCCCGGTCGATCGCGGCCTCGCGCGCCGTGCGATGCTCCAGCAGCGCCGTCGCGTGGGCATGCGGTTCCGGCACGGGGGGACCATGGCCCGGCAGGTAAAGCGTGTCCGTCCGCCCCAGCAAGCGGCGCAGGCTGCCGACGTAGGCCGCCATGTCGCCCCCGGGTGGGCTGACGACGCTTGAGGACCAGCCCATCACGTGGTCCGCGCTGAACAGCACGCCGCCTGGCCGCGCGAAGCACAGGTGGTCGGCCGCGTGGCCAGGCGTCCACACCGCCTGCATTCCCGCCGCCGCATCGCCGTCCCCAAGCGGGACGTCAGGAGTGAAGCTCGCCTCGGCGCTCCGATGCCAGCCATAGGTGGGCGCTCCCGTCTGCGCCTTCAGCGCCGCGACGGCGCCCAGGTGGTCCCGGTGGGTGTGGGTGAGCAGGATGCGGACGATCGGGCCGGGCGACAGGCGCAGGATGTCGGCCACGTGCGCCGGCTGGTCCGGGCCAGGGTCCAGCACCGTGATGCCGTCCGCGTCCTCGATCAGGTAGGTGTTGGTGCCATGGTAGGTCATGCGGCCACCATTGTCCGCAACGATGCGGCCGATGCCGGGGCGCACCGGCAGCAGCGTCCTGCGGGCCGGCTCCGCCTCGGTCAGAAACGCCAGGGTCATCCCTCCGCTTCGGCCGTCATGTGAAGCGGTGGGTCATTGCGCGGTTGCTGCGTCATCCACGGATTGGTCGGACGCCGGCACTGCCGGTTTCGGCTTCGGGCGGGGCTTGGGCGATGGTGCGGGCACCAGGCTGCGAAGCTCCACCGCGCCGCCCATGGCGAGATAGCCGGCGCGGTTCGGATGCAGCTTGTCGCCGGGTCCGCCGCTCGTGGAGGACGGCACGAACTCCGGCCGCAGCTCGCCGGTTTGCGGGTCCACCGTCGACCCATCGAAGTCGACCACGGCGTCGAACAGCCCCGGGCTGCGGATCAGCTCGTTCAGCGCATGGCGGCGCATGTCGGCGTCGGCCGTGCCGTAGCCGGCCAGGGAGCTGCCGCGGCTGCTGGTGAGGGTGGCGCCCACCAGCTTCACGCCCTTCACCTTGGCGCGGATGCGGTCGGCCATCGCGTGGAGCTGCTTCGCCACCGCATCTGCCCTGGCGTTGGCTGCAAGGTCATTGATGCCCTCGAACAGGATCACGTCCGTAACGCCGGACAGTGCCAGAACATCCCGGTCCAGCCGCGACGCGGCACCTGGACCGCCTTTGAACGGCTTGGCCGCGCTGGCATCGGCCGGCCCGTCCACCTGGTTGCCTGCGATGCCCGCGTTCACCACGGCCACGTGCGCGCCCTCCGCGTGCAGCCGGCGGGACAGCACGTCCACCCAACGGTCATACCCGTTCAGCGTGGATGCGGCGCCGTCCGTGATGCTGTCGCCCATCGCCACCACCACGCGGGTGTCCGGCGGGGCCGCCGCGTCCGCCGCGTCCAGGAAGAACCAGGACGTGGTGCTGTTCGGATAGGCGCTGTCGTCCTCCAGCTCGCCGATGGCCCCCGCATCCGGCGCGGTGACGTACGAGGTGGCCATCGCCATGGCGTGCCAGGTCATCGGCCCGCTGTCGCCGGGGATGTGGAAGGTGACAGCGAGAGTGCGCCCTGCGAGGTCGGCGCCAGCCGGGTCATGCACGAAGGGGAGGTTCACCGGGTCCGACCAGGCCTGTGCGCCTGGCGCGACCGTCACGGTCTTCTTGCCCGCGAAGGTGATCGGACGGTTGGTGCCGGGAACCACGGCCGCCCCCGTCATCTGCAGCCCGGCGAACGCGGTGTCGAACGTGACGGGCTGGGCGCCATAGGCGTTGGAGAAGCGGAACCGCATCTGCCGGCCCCATAGGTCTGGCTTGATGATGAGGCGGAAGCTCTGCTCATGCGACCCAGCTTCTGGGTGCGGGAAGGCGAAGGACAGGTCCGGCTGCGCGATGGCGTTGCCCACAGGATAGGGACCTTGGTCCGAACCGGACCACACCGTGGCCCAGTGCTGCGCCCGGGCAGGCGTCACCCATGCGGCGGACAGGGCCGCAAGCAGCAACTTCGGCAGCAAACCCATGCGACGCTCCGGTGCGGGCGGCGGAGAGTGTCACCCGCCGCGCCGCCGCTCAAGGGGCGTTGCACCCTTTGGGGGACGCATCTCGCCTGCCGCCGGGCCGGCAGGTCTGGGTTGGACGCCATGGTCGGCCGACCGGAGCCAGTTGCGGTTGCGTGTGGACGTTTGTGGGGCTGGTCCGGTCTGGGTGCTTCGCCTGCATGGAAGGCCTTCGGCCCAGCAACGACCGGGGCCGGTTCCGCCACGCCGGATGCCGCTCATGGCCAAACGCAACCAGCTCTCAAGACGCGCCCGACAGCACCAGCCGCCGCCGGGCCGGCTCGCCCACGGGAAGGGCGGCGAACACGTCCTTCACCGCCTCCGTGATGGTGACGCCGGCCAAACGCGGCGCCACCTGGCGGCCTGCCTGCTCGAACAGCCGGGCGCTGCGCAGCACGAAGCGTCGGGAAGACGGCGGCACGAAAAGCGCCCGGTCCCGCCGCTCCACCCGGAACAGGCCGGCGACCAGCAGCCGGCTCACCTGGCCCGGCGAATATGGCTGGCCCTGGCCGAACGGCGTGCTTTCCACGTGCGCCCAAGGCCCCGCCCGGTTCGGCGCCACCACCAGCAGCCGGCCGTCGTCCTTCAGCACCCGCCACACCTCGCGCAGCAGGCGGCGCGCGTTCTCCGCGTTCTCCAGCGCGTGCACCAGCACGATGCGGTCGAGCGAGAGGCCGGCGAACGGCAGCTTGTCCTCCTGCACGGCGCAGGACAGGTTCGGCCCGTCCCCTGGCCACTTAACCGCCGTGGCGGACGGCATGGCTGAGATGCAGCGCGACGCCTCGTCCCGCCAGGCCCGCAGGTAGGGGGCAGCGTAACCAAGCCCCAGCACGGATTGCCCCGCCAAATCCGGCCACATCAGCGCCAGCCGCTCCCGCACCAGGCGCAGCGCCACGGCGCCTTGCGCGGTGGCGTAGAACTCGGCGGCGGCCTGGGTGTCGGTTGCCATGGCGCGAGCCTAGCATGGGGGCGCGGATCAGGCCGCCTCGTCCACGTCCGGGTCGGCCGCCGGGTCGTGCGCGGTTTCCAGCGCCGCTTCCTCGGCTTCCAGCGCGGGCGCCTCCGCCGGGAACACGCCGAACCTGGCCGCCACGTCCGGGGCATAGCGCAGCAAGTCGGGCCGCAGCTTCAGCAGGGAGATGTCCTTCGCCTTGCCTTCCAGCATCACGTCGAACTCCAGCCCGGCGGCGTCGCGCATGAAGCGGGCGAACTCGAACGGATTGGTGAAGTCGGCGTGCCCGGTCCAGATCGGCGGCACCAGCGTCTTCTTCTTGCGCTTGGTCTTCTTGTCCAGCCGCACCAGCTCCCGCAGCTCCGTCCGCGGCGAGGAGAAATGCACCTTCGGCCGCACCCCGTCCGGCCAGGTGCGCAGGATGCGGCGCAGGGTTTCGACCGTGTCCAGCCCCGCCGGGTTCAGGCACCAGTGGTGCTGGTAATCGAACACCAAGGGCACGCCCACCTGCTCGTGCACCCACAGCACGTCGGCTGCGGAGAAGCGGATGTCGTCATGTTCCAGCACCAGGCGGCGGCGCACCGGCTCCGGCAAGGTCGGCCACACGGCGGCCCAGCGGGCGCGGCTCGCCTCCGTGTTCCCGTAGGCGCCGCCCACGTGCGTCACCAGCACGGCTTCCGGCCCCAGCTCCATCCGGTCCAGCATCTCAGCCTGGGAGGAAAGGTCCCAGGTGCTCTTGCGGGTCAGCTCCGGGTCCGGGCTGTTGAGCAGCACGAACTGCGACGGATGGAACGACAGGCGGATGTCCAACGCCCGCGCCTTGGCCCCCACCGCGCGCAGCTCCGCGTCGCTTTCCGCCACCATGCCGTGGAACTGCGGCATGTCAGGGTGGGTGGCGTAGGGCGCGAGGTCAGACGACATGCGATACATCGGGATGCGCCGGTGGTGCAGGTGGTCCAGGATGGCGTCGATGCATTCCAGGGACGTCTTGAGATGCGGGTTCTTCTGCCAGCGCCGGGTGTCGTTGCTCTTGAGGTCAGGGCGCGTCATCACCTTGACGGGAAAGCCCAGCCGCAGGGGCGTCATGCTGGCACCCCGGCGGCGGCGTCGAACCCCAGCCCGGCGATGAACGCGTTCCAGTCCGCCGGACGCAGCGCCCCGCCCGTCGCCTGCCGGTGGCCGGACCCGTAGGAGTCGTCCGCGCCGGGCGGCCGGTGCTCGGCCAGGAACGCCACCAAGTCGCGGTCCTGCGCCGAGCGCACGGCAAAGTGCACCCAGCCGGGCCGGTAGCCGGTGTTGGCGGCCAGCACGATCTCGCCTTTCAGCCGCCCGCGCCATTGCTGGGCGACCAGCGGGTGGATCTGGGCGGCCGAGCTGAACCGGATCAGCGCCACCCCGCCCCGCACCTGCGGCGGCACCCGGCGCGCGCTGTCCAGCTCTGCTTTCACCTCCGCCCGGGCCGCCCGCAGCGCCTGCGCGCCCTCGCCGGCAGTGATGTCCTTCGGCCCGTCCGCCGTCATCAGCAGGGCCAGCGCGGCCGAGGCGTCCCCGGCGGCGGTCCGCCGCGGCGCGTTCACCAGCGCCGCTGCCTCCCGCAGCGCGGTGATGCCATACTGCCTGGCCTCCGCCATCTCTGCGAACCCGGCGCCTTCCGCCATGTCCCCGATCAGCCCGACCGCCGCGATCCACAGCCAGGGCGCCGCATCCGCGACGGCGCCCGCGCACCAGTAGGCCAGCAGAGAGGAGGTGGGGATCGGGTCGGCGCCGAAGCCGCTGATGACGGTGGCGCCGGGCGGCGGCTCGCCGGGCACGTGGTGGTCCACCACGACCGTGGGCGCGCCGAGCACCGGCAGTGCCGACCGCACGCCGAGGTCGGTGACGATCACCCCGCCCACAGGCTGTCCGGCAAGCTCGGCGCGCATCTCGTCCGACCACGCGCTCTCGCCGCGGCCGACGATCCGGGTGCGGACCGCCTGCCCGCGCGCGGCGAAGGCGCGGGCGAACAGGGCGGTGGCGGACAGGCCGTCCGCATCGTTGTGGCCAAGGATCAGCACCGGCTGGGCTGGATCGAACCGCCCGACGGCGGCACGGAAGGCGGACGCCGCGGCGTCCTGATGAAACGTGAGGGACATGCCGGCTTGAATGCCTGACCAAGCCTCCCGTTCACGGCCGGCCGGAAATTGAGTCTGCCGCGTGGGCCGCGGCTCAGCCCATACGCATCGGCTCCGGCGGCGGGTCCAGGTCGGGGTCCTGCTGGCCCGGCGGCGGCAGTTCCACCGGCACAGGCGGCAGGCCGTCCGGGTCGTCCAGCGGCGGCGGGGGAAGCGGCGGGCCTGGCGGCACGACAGGCTCCGGCATCTGCGCTCTCATGGTCGGCTCCCCTTCACCCGTGCACCGTCGCGCAGAGTGCCGTATGAACGGATTTGGCATGGCGCAAGTTCCGCGCCCTTGCCGATCCAATGAAAAGGGCCGGGCCTTTGTCGAGGCCCGGCCCTTTGCTTGACAGTGGGAAAAGGCCTAGGTGGTCTTGATCTGGCTCGCGGTCGGGGTGACGCCGTTGACGGTCAACGTCGTGCCATCAGCCAGCGTATAGATGGTGCTGCCGCCGGAGGTGACGGCGGTCGCCTGCGGGTTGCTGCCATAGCCGGAGAACGACAGGACGTCCGCTGCCTTGAAGCCGCTGACCGTGTCCGCAGCGCCGCCCGCGCCGCTGGTGAACTGGAATGTCGTGGCGCCCGTGCCGGAAATCAGGCTGGCCGCACCTGAGAAGCCCCTGGCGCCCTGGAGCGTGTCGGAGCCTGACCCGGCAATCAACGTGTCGTTGCCGGTGCCGGCGGCATAGTAGTTGTTGCCGGACGAGCCGGTCCCGACGATCGTCTCGTTCCCTGCCCCCGCGGTGACCGTGGCGCTGCCTGCCCCGGTGACGGAGATGGAGTCGCCGCTTGCAACCTGCGTCGCCGTGATGGTGCCGGTGCCGACGTGCCTTGTCGTGCTGTCCACGCCGATGATGGTAACTGGCGAACCGCTCAGCAGGTTGATGGTGTCAGTGCCGGAGCCGAGCGTCACCGTCAGCGGGTTGGCCGAGGAGTCGTTGACCAGGAAGCTGCTGGTGCCGCTGTTGATGGAGGTTTGGCCGGAGCCGATGTCCACCGTGTCGGTTCCACCGCCGACGGAGGAGCCGGTGATGGTATCATAACCCTCGGACGCGATCAGGCTGTTGCCGGAGCCGAGGTTGATCTGGTTGTAGCCGCTGCCGGCATTGACCGTGCCGTTGCCGGTCAGGATGTTGATGGTATCGTTGCCGTCCCCGGCGAACACCTGGTAGTTGCCGCCGCCGGAAACCGAGGTCTGCACCAGGTTGTTGCCGCCGAGGATGGCGATGTAGTCGTTGGCGGTCCCGGTCGGGGTGATGTTGGTGTAGGTCAGGTTGCGCGCCGCGCCCATGGCACCCTGGCCCGCCACGAGGGCGCCGCCGGCAGAGCCGCCTTGAAGGGACACTGGGCCCATCGCCGCATCAATGACATACTGGTCACCCGTCGTCACCAGCACCGCACCAGTCGTCGGCGCGCTGAAAGCCACGACGCCGCCCGTGCCGGAAGGCGGCTGCGGGGCCACGGAGCCGTTCGCGCCCGTTGCGGTGTTGGTGACGGCGCTCAGCGTCCCGCCGTTCTCTCCGGTGGTGATGGTGTTGGCGACAGCCTGGGCATATGCCAGGGCATCATTGCCGGTGTAGAACAATGTGTAATTGCTCGTTGCAGCGCCTACCGTGATGCTCGGCATGGAAAACCCACCTTTGACATGCAGCCTGTTAAGAAGTTCGTAGTGCAGTGCGGCATCCGTGTGCAAGCGTTAATGAGAGGACTTGGTTGAACTAACCGTCAAAACATTTGACCTGCCAAACGATTGTTTGGCAAAGCCTCAGAGGCTGGTGGGCACTCCAAAACCCCAGATGCCTAGTAGGCGGCGGTAAACCAACCCGCCCTCCTGAATAAGAATGTTAAATGAAAATCAAACTCACATTATGTTTTTACTGCGCTAAGAAATCCCAGGCTGGAAGCAGCTGCGCAGCAAAACCAGTCCAAAGCAAATCCGTCAACGCTATATATCATCTGCGCACTTTACGTAAAACTTGCTAGACGTACCCTTGCTCCTAGTTGCTTAGCACAGCGAAAGTTTTGCAGCTCAATCAAACGCTGAGGCTATGACCTGGTCCGGATCAGAGCTGATCACGTTTTGCAGGCTTCGTGGCCAGACACGGCTTGTCTTTGGCAGCTTGCACCTTTGCTCGCCTGTCCGCTCTGACCCGTAAGGCAGCAGCACGTGCGTGGGCAATTCCCGGACACCTGGCAGTGGCTCCGTTTGGACTCCGGGCCTGGTGACCCGGCGTTG
>CAXTNC010000021.1:24654-26328 GCA_964245495.1 uncultured Acetobacteraceae bacterium | reverse complement strand
CGCCGCCATCCTGCGGACGGGAGCCGTGGGGGACGTCGCAGCCGTGCTGGCGCGGCAGCCGGGCGATGGGCGCCTGCTCGGGGACGTGCTGGACGTGATGTGGGGCCGGGTGAACCTGCTCAGCCGCGGCGGCAAGCCCGTGTACGCGGGCCTGGCCGATGCCGCCGCCGGGCCGCTGATCCTGCCCTCCGAGGCGCGCAGCCTGGCGGAGATCATCACCGGCGGGGCGGCGGCGACGCCGGACGACCCGCGGCTGGCCGTGCTGCGGACGGGGCTGCTCGGCTTGGCCGACGGCAGCGGCTGGGGCAGCAGCAACGCCACCGCGGCGGCGCTGCAAGCCTTGGCGGCATCGTGGCAGGCGCCCCCGCAGCCGGTGGCGGCCACGGTCGCGCTGCCGGACCGCCCTATTGCAGGCAGCCTGGACCGGGAGCACCCGTTATTGCAAGCGGACACGCGGGCGGCTGGTCCGGTGCATGTGCAGGCGCGGCCCGGCATCGCCGTGCTGGCCGCCACCGACTACGTGCCGGCCGCTCCGGGCGCGCAGGCACAGGCCGAGCAGCACGGGCTGGTGCTGTCCCGCACCCTTTACCGCGTGCCGCCGCGGGACGGCCGCGTGCAGCCGCCGCTGGCCCGGTTGCAGCCGGAGCCGGATGGCAGCCTGCGCCTGGCCGTGGGGGACGTGGTGGAGGAACTGGACGAAATCGTCACGGACGCCGACCGCAGCCAGGTCGCGCTGCACCTGCCGCTGCCGGCCGGGCTGGAACCGCTGAACCCGGCCTTGGCCAGCGCCACGGCCGACGCCGCGCCCTCCGCCGGCCCCACGCTCGCGCCGTCCTGGTCCAGCTATGGCGACGACGAGGTGACGGCGGTTTGGCTGTCGCTGCCCCGCGGCGCCAGCAGCCTGCGCTTCCGCATGCGCGCCACCGTGCCGGGACGCTACACGCAGCCTCCCGCCACGGCGGAGCTGCTGTACCAGCGCGGCGTGTCCGGCAGCAGCAGCGGCGCGCAGGTGACCGTGGCCCGGTGAGGCCCGTGCGCGGCGCTGTTCTGCGGCTGCTGGCCGTGCTGGCGCTGGCCGGCCTGGCCGCGTGGGCCGCGGCCGTGGCGGCCGACGCCCACCTGCAAGCGCCCGCGCCGGCCGCGTTCATCACCGACCGGGATGGGGCGTTCATCACCCAGGCCGGCCATGAGCGGCGCCGGGCGGATGGCGGGCGGCAGGTGGAGTATGGCTACTGGCCCGTCGCTCCGCCGCTGCGCGTCGTGCAGGCGACGCTGGCGCTGGAGGACCGCCGGTTCTGGTCCCATCCGGGCGTCGATGGGTTGGCGGTGCTGCGCGCAGCCTGGCAGCACGCGCAGGGCGGCCCGGCATCCGGCGCATCCACGCTGGCGATGCAGGTGGCGCGGATGCAGCACCCGCGCGCCCGGACGCTGTGGGCCAAGGCGGTGGAGGCGGGCACGGCGCTGGCGCTCACGGCGCGCTACGGCCGGGCCGCGATCCTGGCGCAGTATTTGCGGCTGGCGCCATATGGGGAAGGCAGCCACGGGATCGCCCATGCCGCCGAGTGGTACTTCGGCAAGCCTGCCGCCGACCTGGACTGGGCCGAGGCGGCCATGCTGGCGGCCGTGCCGCAAGCGCCGGGCCTGCTGGCGCTGCATCGCCATGCTTCCCGGGCG
>CAXTNC010000021.1:0-24644 GCA_964245495.1 uncultured Acetobacteraceae bacterium | reverse complement strand
GTCTGACGCCGACGCCGGACTCGATGCGGCCTTGCGCCGCTTGCCGACGCTGGCGCCCCGCCCGGCTCCGGTGCGCCCGGCGGACTTGGGCCTGGCGCTCTCGCTGGAGCGTGCGGCGCCCGCAGGTGGGATTTTGCGCTCAACCGTCAGCCTTCCGTTGCAGGCCGCGCTGCGCCGGATGGCGGCGGCGCAGCTGGCAGGCTGGCGCCCGGCGGGAGCGCAGCAGGCCGCGGTCATGGTCGTGCGGCGCAGCGACCGGGCGGTGCTGGCGGATGTCACCTCCGCCGGGTATGCCAGCCGGCCCGGCGGGGCAATCGACTACTCGGCCGCGTCCCGCTCGCCCGGCAGCACGCTCAAGCCATTCCTTTATGCGCTTGGCCTGGACCGGGACGTGATCGCTCCGCAGGACGTCCTGCAGGATTTGCCGGACGGCGCGGGCGGGATCGGCAACGCAGACGGCGACTTCCTTGGCCCGCTGCTGCCGCGGCAGGCGCTTGCCAATTCCCGCAACGTCCCGGCGGTCACCTTGCTGCGCCGTTTGGGCCTGGACGAGGGCTACAGCTTCCTCCGCCGCCTCCACCTGCATGACGGCGACGGTTCGGCGGGACAGTTCGGCCTGGCCATGGCCATCGGCGCGCTGCCGACCAGCCTGCAACGCCTGATGCGGGCCTACGCGACGCTCGCGGCGGACGGGATGGACCTCCCGCTGCGCTGGTTCGAGGGGCCGGGCGAAGCGCCGGAGCGCGTGATGTCCGCCGGGTCGGCCCGGCTGGTCGGCCGGTTCCTGAGTGATCCCATGGCCCGCCTGCCCACCTTTCCGCGCTACGGCGCATCCGAGTTCCCGTTCGCGGTGGCGCTGAAGACCGGCACCTCGCAAGGCTACCGCGACGCTTGGACGCTGGCGTGGTCGCAGGACGCCGTGGTGGGCGTGTGGGTGGGCCGCGCCGATGCCGGGCCGATGACGCAGCTGAGCGGCGCCAGGTCGGCGGGGCAACTGGCGCAGGCCGTCATGCTGCGGCTGCACGGGGCGGCCCGCAGCGACTTGCAGGCGGGCGAGCTGCCCGCGCCGCCGGGCCGGGCGCAGGCGGAGCTGTGCGCCGGCACCGGCCAGGCTGCCGGCCCGGCGTGCCCGCAACGCTTGGCGGAATGGGTGCGCCCCGGAGCGGCGCCGCGGCAGGCGGCGGCGCCCCGGCTGGCCATCACGCAGCCTGATGCCGGCGCGCATGTCTGGCGCAACCCGGAAGCGCCGTCCTTGCTGAACCGCCTGGTGCTGCGGGCTGCTGCCGAGCCTGCGCCCACGCAGGTCGTATGGCTGGTCGATGGGCAGCCAGTCGCGACCGCGCCGGCGGACAAGCCGTTCTATTGGCCGATGACGCCCGGGCGGCACCGGTTCCAGATCAGGCTGCCGCTTGAGCCGACGGTCTCCGACCCGGTCGCGGTGATGGTGGAGTAGGCGCGTGACGAAACCGTTTGAACATTGTTCAAAATCTGCATAGGTTGTGAACAGCGTTCAAGGAAGATCAGGCCAATGAAGCTGTTCACCTCCCGCCGGCTTCTGCCGCTGCTCGTCACCCAGACGCTCGGGGCGCTGAACGACAACCTGTTCAAGAACGCCCTGGTGGTGATGATCCTGTTCCGGGCGGCGCAATCCACAGGGCCGGCCCTGGTGGCGCTGGCAGGCGGCGTGTTCATCCTGCCCTACGCGCTGCTGTCGGCGACCGCCGGGCAGGTCGCCGACCGGTTCGAGAAGTCCCGCACCATCCTCCTCGTCAAGCTGGCGGAGGTGGCGTTGATGGCGCTGGCGGCAACCGGGTTCCTGCTCGGCAGCACGCCTCTGCTGTTCGCCGTGCTGTTCGGGCTGGGCGTGCAGGCGACGTTCTTCGGCCCGCTGAAATACGCCATCCTGCCCAGCCACCTGGCCGAGCACGAGCTGGTGGCCGGCAACGGCCTGGTCGAGGCCGGCACCTTCCTCGGCATCCTGGCGGGCACCATCGCCGGCAGCGCGCTGTTCGGGTTGCCGCATGGCCCGGCCATGGTCGCGGCGGCCGGGGTGGCGGTGGCGGCGGCGGGAGTGGCCAGCGCGGCGCTTGTGCCGCGCGCGCCGTCCCACGCGCCGGGCCTGCGGCTGGGCTGGAACCTGCCGCGCGAGACGGCGGCGTTGCTCGTCGCGGCGCGGGCCAACCGGCCGGTGTGGCTGTCCCTGCTGGGGCTGAGCTGGTTCTGGACGGTCGGCTCCACCCTGCTGGCCGAGCTGCCGACGCTGGTGCGCGACGACCTGGGTGCCGGCCCGCAGGTGCTCACCCTGCTGCTGGCCGTCTTCTCCGTGGGCGTGGGCGCCGGCTCCGTGCTGTGCCCGCGGCTGCTGCGGGGCGAGGTGTCGGCGCGCACCGTGCCGTTCGCAGCGTTCAGCTTGTCGGTGTTCCTGTTCGATTTCGGCCTGGCGGCGCATCATGCGGACGGGCTGGCCACGGTGCCCGCCGTGCTGCACAGCCTGGCCGGCTGGCGCATGCTGACGGACTTGCTGCTGCTCGCGGCGTGCGGCGGGCTGTATTCCGTGCCGCTTTACGCACTGATCCAGGAGCGTTCGCCCCAGGCGGCGCAGGCGCGGATGGTGGCGGCCAACAACGTGGTCAACGCGGCCGCCATGGCAGCCGGCGCGGTGGCCTTGTTCGGCCTGGCGGAACTGGGCGTGACGCCGGCGGCCGTCCTGCTGGGCTGCGCCGGGCTGAACCTGGTGGTCGCCGGGTGGATCGTGCGCCTCCTGCCGCAGGACACGGTGCGGGCGGTGTTCCGCTGGTACTTCACGATGTTCCACGGCGTGGACTTGGCCGGGCTGGACAACCTGCCGCCGCCCGACCGCCGTGCCGTGGTGGTCGTGAACCACCAGAGCTTCGCCGATGGCTGCTTCCTGGCCGCCTTCCTGCCCGGCGCGCCGGTGTTCGCGGTCAACGTCCATGTCGCCAGGCGCTGGTGGGCGCGCCCGTTCCTGGCCGCCGTGCGGCACTTCACCGTGGACCCGGCCAACCCGTTCGCCGCCAAGGCGATGGTGCGGGCGGTGCGCCAGGGCCAGCGCCTGGTCGTGTTCCCGGAGGGCCGCATCACCACCACGGGCGCCCTGATGAAGGTGTACGAGGGCGCGGGCATGGTGGCCGACAAGGCGGACGCGCTCATCGTGCCGGTGCGGATCGACGGGCTGCAGTTCACCCGGCTGTCCCGCATGGGCGGGCGGGCGCCGCGCTCGCTGTTCCCCCGCCTGTCCCTGACGGTGCTGCCGCCGGTGCCCGTCAGGGTCGATCCGGAGCTGCGCGGCCGGGCGCGCCGCCGGGCCGTTGGCACGGTGCTGCAAGGCGTCATGGAGCACACTGGGTTTGCGACCGCGCACACCAGCCGCTCCCTGTTCGCCGCCCTGCTCGATGCCGCGCGCCGCTACGGTCCGGGCATGGCGGTGCTGGAGGACGTGGCGCGGGAACCCATGACATACCGCCGCCTGCTGCTGGGCGCGGCCGTGCTGGGGCGGCGGCTGGCGAAGGAAGCGGCGCAAGGCGGCCATGTCGGGGTCATGCTGCCCAACGCCAACGGCGCCGTGGCGACGTTCATGGCGTTGCAAGCGTTCGGCCGCGTGCCGGCCATGCTGAACTTCTCCGCGGGCATCGAGGGCATGCTGGCCGCCTGCGCCGCCGCGGAGGTCCGCACCGTGCTGTCCTCCCGCGCCTTCGTGGAGCGGGCCAAGCTGGGGCCGGCGGTGGCGCGCATGGAGGGGCAGGTCCGCTTCGTGTGGCTGGAGGATTTGCGCGCCGGGTTCGGGTGGGCTGCCAAGCTGCGCGGCGCGCTGGACGCCCGCCTGGCCCGCCGCCTGCCCGGCGCCCGCGTGCGCGCCTGTGCGCCGGCGGCCGTGCTGTTCACCAGCGGGTCGGAGGGCACGCCCAAGGGCGTCGTGCTGAGCCACCGCAACATCCTGGCCAACATCGCCCAGGTGGCGGCGGTGGTCGATTTCAACTCCGCCGACCGCGTGTTCAACGCCATGCCGATGTTCCACTCCTTCGGGCTGACCGGCGCCACCCTGCTGCCGCTGCTGTCGGGGGTGCGGACTTTCCTGTACCCGTCCCCGCTGCACTACCGGATCGTGCCGGAGCTGATCTACGACACGGACAGCACCATCGCCTTCGGCACCGACACCTTCCTGGCCGGCTGGGCCCGCTTCGCCCACCCGTACGACTTCTACTCGATGCGATGCATCTTCTCCGGCGCCGAGAAGGTGCGCGAGGAGACCCGGCGCATCTACGCCGAGCGGTTCGGGGTGCGGGTGCTGGAAGGCTACGGCGCCACCGAAACCGCGCCGGTGCTGGCGCTGAACACGCCCATGCACAGCAAGCCGGGCACGGCCGGCCGGCTGCTGCCGGGCATGGCTTGCCGGCTGGACCCGGTGGACGGCATCGCCGAGGGCGGCCGGCTGATCGTGCAAGGTCCGAACGTGATGCTGGGCTACCTGCGCGGCTCGGCGCCCGGCGTGCTGGAGCCGCCGGCAGATGGCTGGTACGACACCGGGGACGTGTGCACGGTGGACGCGGACGGGTTCATCACCATCGTGGCCCGCGCCAAGCGCTTCGCCAAGATCGCGGGCGAGATGGTGTCCATGCCCGCGGCGGAAGCGCTGGCGGCCGAGCTGTGGCCCGGCGCCGCGCACGCCGTCGTGGCGGTGCCGGACGGGCGCAAGGGAGAGGCGCTGGCGCTGCTCACCACGCAGGCGGACGCGACGGTTGCGGCGCTGCTGGCCCGGGCGCGGGCGCGGGGCGCGGCGGAGATCGCGGCGCCCCGGATCATCCGGACCGTGGACGCGCTGCCGCTGCTGGGGACGGGCAAGGTGGACTACGCCATGGCGGCGCAGATGGCCCGGGAGGAGCGCGCGGCGGCGTGAGGCGCAGTCAGCCGCGCGCCAGCCCGCTCGCCATCGCCGCCACGACGGTCCGCAGCTGGGCGCGCAGCAGCCCGGCTGGCATCACCGCCACCTTCTCGTCCAGGCCGAGCGCCACCATGCCGTGCACCGCCGAGAACAGGGTGCGGGCCAGCAGGCTGCGTTCGCCATCCGGCAAGCCCGGCAGCAGCGCCGCCAGCGGCTGCTCGATGCGGGAGAAAACCGCGTCCTGGCGCGCGGCATAGGCTGGGGGGACGGCGCGCCCGTCCGCCATGCGGTGCTGGAACAGGGCGCTCCAGCGCGGCTGGTTCGCCGCCGCGTAGTCGAGGTAGGTTTCGGCGAGCTGGATCAGGTGCTCGGCCGGCCCGTTGCCCGGTGCGGCTTGGGCCATGGCGGCGTCGATTGCGTCCAAGGTCCGGCCGTTGACGGCCAGGATCAGCGCGTCAAGGTCGGGGAACACGCCGTAGATGGCGCCCACGGAGCAGCCGGCCGCATCGGCCACGCTGCGCGCCCGCAGCGCCAGCCCGGACGCCACGATCATGGCTTCAGCCGCGGCAACCAGCCGGTCGTGCAAGCCCTGATGACGCGCGATGGTCGCCGGACGGTGCAAACGACGTTCAAAATCCTCTTGGACCATGTTCACAGCTTGCCCAGAGGTGTCCGCGAACCGCGTTCATACAGGAAAGCGATCCATGCTCGAAACCCCCGCCACCCTTCTGCGAGGCTCAGCCGCCGCTGTGGAGAACCTTGCCGACGCGAACGCCAGGCGTTTGAACACCATAGGAAATCTTGATAAGCAGCCTGCCGGGCAAACAGGGGCGCCATGTCGGACCAGACGCGAAATGAGGGCAGTCTTGAGCGCTGGGACCTTCCCGGCGCCCACGCAAGCGAGCAATGGCAGCGCGTCAAAGGGCAGTTCACGTCCGTTCTGGTCGGCAGCAAGCGCATGGCTGTTGCCGAACAACCGTTCGAGCTGGACCAGCTCCGGCTCCGCTCGTCCCCGTGCAGCCATCCAGGCCCTTGGCCCTATGCCTTCCGGCACTGCCCCGAGTGCGGCCGTCCGCTGCCGGACCCTGCGCCAGCTCCGCCTCCCCAAAGCTGGCCGGTTCCGGCCGATGCGCCGGGAAGCATCTTCCCTGCCGGAACCCTGGCGGCCGAAACGCGGCGGGAGGAGGCGATGCCGCGCTCGGCCAGCCTGTGCTTCATCGTGGCCGGCGCCATGCCTCACCTGTTCGCCTATGACCTGCAAACCGGCAGCTTGCACGCCAAGAACGAGCTGACGGCGCAGTGGCAGGATCTGGCGCGCTTGTCGGCCTCGCGCTTGCCGCGCTGGAGCTGGGCCGCGGCCCTGGTGCGGCTGGAGGGCGGCATCCTGGCGGGCGAAGGGTTCGCCCTGCCCACCGATGCCGGCCCGGTGTTCGTGCGGACCGGCCTGGCTGCGCCGCTGCTGCCGATGGCGCCCTCGCCGGCGCTCGGCATCCGTTCGGCGGCTGGCGGCCTGACGTGCCTGCGCGGGCGGCCGGCGGCGCCGGTGCACGTGGCGGGCGGCCTCGGGCTGGCGCGGCTGTCTGCCAGCGGTGCTGAATGGGAGCTGGTTCCAGTGGCCGGCGGCGAGGCCGTGCCGCCGGGCGCGATGTTCGCCGCCCCGGCCGCGCACGCCGATGACGCGTTCTGGTGCTCGCCCGAGGGGCAGCTGAGCCTGTCGCTGACCGGGCAAGGCGGGTGGGTGGCTGAATGGCAGCCATGGCCCGAACGGCTCGCTCCGCTGCTGGGCGCGCGCCCGCTGCTGGACCAGAATGGCGTCCTGCACCAGCTGATGCGGCTCGGCGCGGACGAGTTGGCGTTCCGGGCGCTCAAGCTGCCGGGCACGCCGGGGGAGCAGCGCAGCGTGGCCGGCCCCTGGCTCAGCGCCGGCGCTGCGGCGTTCCGGGACGGCAAGCGCCGCCGCCTGCCATGGGACGATGCCATCGGCCGGGCGGAGTACAGCGTGGCGGATGGCGAGTTCCTGCTGCCCTTGCTGGCGCTTGGCGGACCGCGCTTCCTGCTCGCGTCCTGCGCGGCCCGCGCCAGCCTGATGCCGTTCCTGAGCACGGACGCGCCGCCCGCGGACGCGCGGAGCTGCACCTTGCTGTTCACCCCCGCCACCCGGTCGCTGACGCCGCTGGGCAAGCGCGTCACGGCGCGGGCGGCATGGGACATCGTGCCGTTCGTCTACCGCGGGCGGCTCCACGTCTACGCGGCCCATACCAACGAGTGCTGGAGCTGGGAGCTTTGCCCGGGCGCCGCCGCCTAGCATGGGCGCCGGTGCGCGAAGCGTCGCAGTCTTGGCATTCGCCTGCGCCCTGGCTTTTGCCGCGACGGCAGGCGCCGCTGTGCCGTCCGTCTACCTGGTGCAGAACTCCGGGTGGATGGAGCCGTTCTACGTCGAGCCTGCCGCCTCGGACTTCCGCGCGCTGCTCGCCAGCCTGATCGAGGCGTCGCAGGACGGCGGCGGCGTCGTGGTCGCCGACTTCAACCAGGACGGCCAGCTGGCGGACCGGCGCTCGCCCCACGTGGTGTTCCAGGGAGCTTACGAAGATGCCGCCGTGCAGGCGGCGGTGCGCAGGCTCGACCTGCCGCGGCAGCGCAACGGGCGCTTGACGGATGCCGACCTCAACGGCGCGCTGGTGCGCGCGGTCACGGACATCCTGCAGAACCAGTCCGGCATCATCTGGCTGGTCACCAACAACAAGAACTCGCCCAACAACAGCCAGCAGGTGAACCAGAACACGCGCGACTTCGCCGAGAAGCTCAGCAACACCGAGGCGCTGACGGACATCGTGGCCTACCCGATCCGCATGGCCGCCCGCAGCCGCGACCATGCGGAGAACGGCCTGATCATCTATGGCGTCGCCTACGGCGACGCCGCGGCGGTCGAGCTGCGCGCCAAGGTGCGCGGCCCGGACCTGCAGCACCTGTTTCCCGACGCGGCCATGCAGCTCAAGCCGCTGGACCGCGCCGCGTTCGTGTTCACGCCCACCGGGGCGGCCACGGCAGGTGCGGCGGCCTCCTTGGCCCCGGATGGCACCTTTGTGGTCAGCCTGCCGGGCGGACGCCGCTCGGAGGTGGAGATCGCCGGGTCGCTCACCTCGCAGTACTACCCGCAGGTCATCGAGCGGGCGCAGGTCACGGCGGAGTGGCGCAGCCTGGGGGGCGCGCCGCTCCCCGCCGCCCTGCCCGGCAGCGTCGAGCCGCCCGCCCTGCCGCACCTGGCGCCCGGCGCCACGCTGAAGGGCGTGCGCATCCGGCTCGCCGTGCCGGAGATCGCGCGGCCCGGCGGGATCGCCGGGCTGTTCCAGAAGCAGGCCGTGCTCAACGGGGTCGTCGCGATCGGGCTGACGGACATGACGCTCGGATTGCAGGAGGGATTTGCCGACAAGCTGTCGCAGATCGCAGCCCTCGACCAGCTGCCGAGCGTGTTCTCCGACTACCTGCGGGTGTCGGCCACGGAAACCACGGTGCCGGTGCGCCTGGTGGTCCGCTTCTCCCCGGCGCCGCTGATCGCCGCCATCGCCGCGCTGGCGGGAGCGCTGCTGGCGCTGGCCGCGGCGGCGCTGCTGCTGCGCCGGGACCGCGAGCACGAGGTCGTGATCGGCGGCAGGATGCGGCGCGTGCGCGTGCGCCCATTCGAGACGCGGGAGGTGACGGGCGCGGACGGGGCGCTGTTCACCGTGCGCGGCAGAGTTTTCGGCCGTGCGCGGGTGATCCCGGTGAGCCTGCCTGGCTCCCGCACGTGACGACGCGACAGGAAGCAGGTTCGATGGCAGATCCCAAGAGCAACGACTTCAACCTCCGCAAGCCGGCCGCGCCGCAGCCGCCCCCGCCGGCCGCAGCCCAGCCAGCCGCCACGCAGCAGCCTTTGCCGGCGGCCGACGGGACGGGCGGCCTGGCGCCCAACGACATGGTCATCGGGCTTGCGGCCGTGCTGGCGCTCGCGGTGATGTTCCTTTTCGTGCGCGGCGGGTTGCGAAGCCACCTCATCGCCCAGCGCGCCTCGCCTTCGGCCGCCGGCAACGCCGGATGGTCGCTTTGGGCGTTCCTGACCGTCCTGTCGGCGACCGTGGTGTTCGGCTTCCTGGGCGATCTGTGGCAGGTGCTGACGTTCCTGATCCCGATGGGTGTGCTGGTCGTGGTCACGTTGGTCGTGTTCGGGATGCTGTACAGCTCTGCGGCCCGAGGACGGCGCTAGCACGGAGAGGCTCCAACCATGTCGGCAGCGATCGAACCCACCAAGGCGGCGCGTGACAAGGCCGTCGCGGTCAAGCTCAGGCCGACCCTGTTCGTGGGCCTCGGCGGCACCGGCAAGGAGGTGCTGCTGCGGCTTCGCCGGCGCATCTTGCAGAACGACTGGGGCGGCCGGCGGATCGACGACCTCAGCCGCTTCCCGATCGCCTCGTTCGTGTACTTCGACACCGACACCACGGAGGCGGTGGAAAGCGACCGTTCGCAGCGCACCGACCCGTTGGCGCGGGCCGTCTCGTTCCGCGAGGGCGAGCGGCTGCAAAAGCGCGTGGACGTGCGCCACTACATGGCGGAGCTGGAGAACTTCCCGCACATCCAGTCCTGGCTGCCGGAGGCCGACCTGTCCTCCATCAACACGGAGAAGGGGGCGGGCCAGGTGCGCGCCATCTCGCGGCTGCTGTTCTTCGACCAGTTCAAGGTGTTGCAGGGCCTGATCCGCTCGCAGGGCGACGCGCTGCTCAACAGCGTGGGCCGGCAGAACGAGCTGTCGCACCTCAACCTGGACATCGAGAACGAGCTGCGGGTGGTGGTGGTCTGCTCGGCGGCGGGCGGCACCGGCTCGGGTTCGTTCATCGACTTCGGCCTGGCGGTGCGCTCCATGCGCAACCCGCGGCCTGGGCAGACCGACCTGATCCTGCTGCTGCCCGGCGGGTTCAAGGGCGCCAACTACGAGCGCGTCAACGCCAACGCCTTTGCCGCCCTGATGGAGCTGGAGCACGCGATGCGGCCCAACACCCAACCGCCCTACGCCGACCGCTGGGCGGACCTGGAGCGGCCACTGCCGGGTCTCGCGCCCTACAACGACGTGTACTTGACGGACTCGCGCAACGTGCTGGGCGCCGGCACCGGCAAGATCGACGAAATCTACGACATGGTGGCCGACGTGCTGTTCGAGGACTTCGGCAGCAGCGAGTTCGCCGCCCGCAAGCGCTCCATCTCGCCCAACCAGCAGCAGTTCAAGGTGGTCAACTACCTGCCGCCGCTGTCGCCCAAGGTCGGCGAGAAGTCGCTGAGCTACAGCTGCGGCTACTCCGCGTTCGGCCAGGCCACCATCGACACCAAGGCCAAGGTCACGGTCGACACCGCCGTCGCGCAGTGCGCGCAGGGCATGCTGAAGTCCTACTTCAACGTGGCCATGGAGGACTCCGGCCGGCTGCCGACGCCGGACGAGCGGGACCGCTTCCTGCAGGAGCAGTTCCAGCTGCAGCCCAGCTCGTTCGAGGACGCGCTGGATGGGATGGCGGACCGCAGCAGCATCAACGAACCCGCCCTGGTGGAAAAGCTGCTGCAGTTGGAGACGGGTGAAACCGTCACGGCCAGCCTGGGCGCGCAGGTCCACCGCAGCTACGAAAGCGACCAGTTCCACAGCGACCTGCGCAACCTGCCCGCCCTGGCGCTGCGCGAGTTCGAGAAGCGCCGCGACGACGTGGTGGGAACGATCGAGCATCGGACGGAGGCCGGCCCTGCCGCCATGCTGGTGAGCGCCAACCGCCAGCGCCTCGCCCGCGGGCTGCGCGGCGACGGCGACGGCTCCTTGCGCGCCACGCTGTTCCGCTACCTGGACAACCGCGCCCGCGGCGGCCTGGACTACACCATCCGCCTGGTGGAGGACGCCAAGCTCCGGATGGACGAGATGATCGGCGAACTGGGCCGGGTGGAACAGCAATACCTCGCCCGCTCCGAGCAGACCCGGCGCCAGTTCGAGCGCTCGCTGGAGAACCTGAAGGAGGCGGTGGGACGCGGCTTCCCGTTCGGCCCCGACCGCAAGGCGGCGGAACGCTACCTGGAGCACCTGCGCACCGAGACGGCGTACTACCTGGCCATGCTGCTGCGGCGGCAGGCGGCGCTGGAGGCGCAGGCGTTCCTGCGAGACATGTCGGACGAGCTTGGCGTGCCGCGCGGCGTGGACAACGAGGGGCGCACGATGTGGGACGGCGCGGTCGCGACCCTGGTGGCGGGGCGCGCGGCGGTCGAGCAAACGCTGCGCAGCCTGGACACGGAGATCAGCCTGCTGCGCGACGCGGTCTCGCGCGAGGATGCCGGGATGTTCGTCGTGCTGCCGGACGCGGATGCGGAGGCTGAAACCCTGCTCCGCAGCAGCCCGGCCGAGATCGACGCCTGGGCGCAGGACATGTTCGGCGACGAGGGCGGCTCGCGCGCCCTGTTCCCCGTGCTGCAGGACGACGCCAGGCGCGCGGCGCTGCTGGCCAAGCTGCGCGGCTTCGCCACGGCGCAGCTGGCGCCGCAGGCCGCCAAGCTGCGCTCCATCCACGACATCCTGCTCGGCATAAGCCTGCGCGACCGCATGGCGGTGTTCGAGAAGGCGATGATCCGCGCCATGCCGTGGCTCAACGCCGCCTTCGACCACCTGGGCGACACGATGGCGATGGCGGACCGCTACAAGCTGCTGATCGCCGTGGAAAGCCGGGCGCGGTTCATCGCCGACTTCGGCCGCGAGATCAACCAGGTGGTGCCGACGGGACGGCTCGGCCTGCACGACCCCGAGTTCGTGCAATCCGGCCTGCGCAACCGCATCATCATCTACTGCGAGCTGAGCGGCATCCCGCTCGACAGCATCACGCCGCTGCGCTCGGATTGGCGCACCTGCTACCAGTCCGAGCTGCCCAAGGCGTTCCCGCTGCACAACCACCGGCAGCCTTCGCGCTTCCCCAACCCGGTGGTGCCGTCCGGCGCCGAGATCGACGATGTCAGGCGCACCATGGCGCTGTTCCTGCGCGGCGCGTGCTTCGGCCTCGTGCGCCGGGCGGCGGGGCCGGAAGCGCCGTACCAGATGCACATCGGCCTGGGAGACTGGATCGACATCGGCACGGAGCGGGACTTGCGGGCGGGCGGCTTCGCGTCGGCCAACCACCGCGAGGTGCTGGCCGGGCGGGTGGAGCAGTTCGAGCGCGGCTTGTCCCCAGTGCAGCTGCTGGCGGCGGCAGTGCTGATGGAATGGACGGGCAAGCGCGCCTACGCCGCCCGCATGGTCAAGATCGGCCCCAACCAGACCGACCGGGTCCCGGGCCTGGTGCAGCGCGTGGCGCTGGAAACCGCCGCGGGCTACCGCGCCCGGCTGCGGGCCATGCCGGATGCCGGGGTCGGCGCGCCGGAGGAGGCCGAGCTGTCCGCGAACTTGCCAGCTTGGACGGAGGAAATTCCCGACAGCGTCGGGGACACCGACCCGATGGACGCCAGCCGCGACCCCAACGACCCCGAGCAGGCACGCGCGGTGTGCAAGCGGCGGATCGTGGAGGCGCAGTTCGCGGCCGAAAGCCTGGAGCGGCTGATCCGCCGCGTCCGCGCCACGGCTGCAAGCCCCATCGCTGCAAGCGCCCCGAACGGGGCGGCGCCGGCGGACACGCAGTGGCATGTGTCGATCAACCGGCAGGTGAGCGGGCCGTTCACGCTGGCGCAGATGGCGGAGCGGCTGTTGGCAGGCGGCTTGAAGGAGACGACGAACGTGCTGCCGCTCGGCGCCGCCGCCTGGGTCAAGGTGCGCGACGTGCCTGCGCTGCTGGCGCTCACCCGCATGCCGCCGCCCCCGCCGGACGAGGATGCCCTGCCCGAACCGCCCGATGACGACTGACCATGGCGTGCGGGTGCGCGCGTGCCTCCTCGTGCTGGGCTTGCTCGCCGGGTCCGCCCTGCCGGCCGTGGCCGATGGCTGCCCTGGCGCCGCGGGGTGCGATGACAGCCTTGCTCCAGACGCTTTCCTCAACCCGGCGGCGTTCACGGGCATCGAGGTGGCGCTCGTTCAGGATGCGCTGATCTGGACCGGCAACTACATGGGCCTGAAGGACGGCGTTTGGGGCAAGGCTTCGGTGGATGGCATCCGGAGCTGGCGGCTGGCCAGCGGGCTGCCGCCAGCCGTCTCGCTCCGGCCGGCCGAGATGGCGGCGATGCTGCGCCAGGCGGCAGCGGCGAAAGCCGCCGTGCGGTGGGCGTTGCTGGTTGACCCGGCAGGTCCCGTCGTCGGCGTGCCTTTGGGCCTGGTCACCGCCCGAGCTGGGGCTGACGGCACGCAGTACCTGGGGGACAAAGGCGTCAGCCTTGTCGTCCGGGCAGTGTCCGCCTCCATCGAGACAGTCAAAGCCCGGCTCGCGGACCTGCTGGGCAGCGCCGACTTCCAGCACCTCGTCTACCGTCTGGACAAGCCTGACCGGCAAGTCCTGTCATACGACTCAGGCGACGGGTCCAGCGTTTACGTCCGGTTTGACCGGGTGGCGGATGGCTGGCGCGGGTTCTCTGCCCGGGTGGTCCACGGCATCCCCGCCTACGCCAGCCTTGTCACGGCGTTCAGCGCGGATTTCGACCCGTTCGGGATGCTGCCTGCGCTGCCCGACGCATCGAACGCGCCGCAGTTGTTCAGCTTGCTCCCGGTCTTCTCCGCGCCCGCCGCAGGCAGCCCGCAGGCAGCACCCGCCTCGACGCCAGCACCGGACGTCATGGTCCGTGCGCTGCAACTCAACCTTCGCCGGCTGGCATACTACGACGGCCCGCTGGATGGCCTGGTCTCCCCGGCCCTGCGCGCGGCCGTGGCAAGCATGCAGCGCGACGAGGGCGTGCCGGCCGTTGGCGAGCCTGATGGGACCGCCGAGGAGCTGTCGGAAGCCGCGGTTGCGCGCATCCCGCCGCCGGGTCCCTGCCCGGGCGCAGCGCCGTTCGGCGAGGCCGTGGTTTGCGGCCGGGCCCGCTGATGCCGGCATCCGCTTCCCAGGCAGCCCTGGCGTGCCGCAACGACCGGTGCGGCCAAGCCTTCGGCGGCCCCGTGCGCTTCTGCCCCTATTGCGGCGCGGCGCAGGCCGTGGCCGCTGCGGCCCCTGCTGACCGGCCTGCGCCGCCGCCCAATCCCTGGTCGGCCGCCCCCGCCCCTGGGCATCCGCCTGCGCCGCCTGATCTGCCGCCCGCAGCGCCGGAGCCGGCCGCGGCGGTGTGGAACAAGCCGCCGCGTCGCCGGTCCTGGAAGGGCACGGCAGCGGGATTGTGCGTCCTGGCAGGCATCGCGTGGCTGTTCCGCGGGGTGCTCACGCCGGCGGCCGGCGAGGTGGTGGTGAGCGTCTCGCCCGCCCTCGATGGCGTCGTGACCCTTGATGGCGCGGATGCCGGCCGGCCGGCCCAGACCCTCACCGCCGCCGCCGGCGACCACATGGTGGGCTTGCGCGCCCCGCATTGGAGCACGCAGCCGGTGCGCGTCACCCTTCGCGCCGGGCATCCGGCCCACGTCACGCTGGCGCCCAAGCCGGACCCGGCGGCCCTCCTGGTGCAGGCGCAGCCGGCGGACGCCGTGATCTCGGTCAACGGCCGCAAGGTCGGTCCCTCCCCCGCGACGCTCAGCCTGGCGCCCGGGACGTGGCGGGTTTCGGCCGAAGCGCCAGGCTTCCGGCCGGCCGCGCAGTCCGTGACCCTGACGCCGGGGGAGCAGCATACGGCGAGCTTGCGGCTTGATCCCGTGCCGGACACGCGCACGCGGGTCCTGGCGCAGGCCGGCGCCTGGTCAGCGCCGGTGCTGCTGGCGCCGGGAGACAGCTTCTCGTTCACCTTCAAGGGCCGGGCACGGGCGCGGATCGACGGCCGGGTCTTCTTGCTGGACGGGACCAGCATCAACCTTGGAACGGTGGAAGCCCGCAGCGTGCAGCTGAAGTCGGCCGCCGACGGCGTCTTGCCCGTCGATGTCCTGATCCGCCACGCACCCGCACCATGATCCCTGCCTGGCCGGAGCGGGCGGGGGGGCCGGTGACGGGCCGCCCCGCGATCGTCATTTCCCGAGCGTGAACGCCGAAACGTAGCGCGAAGTGGTGGCTTTGGTGATGAGGACGCAGTTGAACAGCTGCTTCTCGGTCGGTGCTCCCGTTTTGCCGGTCTTCAGGAACGAGTCGGCCTCATCGACCGCCTTGGCAGAGAAAGTGGCCACCGGTTGCAGCACCGTGTAGGCCAGCTCTCCGGCCTTGACCGCCGCCACGGCGTCCGGGGAGCCATCGAAGCCGCCGACCTTCATGCTCGACAGCTTTCCCGCCTCCTTCAGCGCTGCGATGGCGCCGAGCGCCATCTCGTCGTTGCCGCTGATCACGCCGATGATGTCGGGATGGGCCTGCAGCAGGTTCTGCATCTTGTCGTGCCCCTGCGTGCGGTCCCAGTTGGCAACCTGCGAGCCGGCCTTGGCAAGCCCGGCATACTGGCTGAGCACGGTTTCGTAGCCGTTGGAGCGCGTGGCGGCGTTGTTGTCGGACGGCGAGCCGAGCAGCTCGACGAAGTTGCCCTTCTGGCCAACGTCCTTCACCCATTGCTGCGCCCCCAGGGCCGCGCCCTGCGCGTTGTTGGACACCAGCTGCGCCTTGGCCAGGCCGTCCTGGTTGATTTCGGCGTTGACCAGAAAGACCGGGATGTTGGCGGCGATGGCCTTCTTGACCGCGCCCACCGATCCGCTCGCGTTCGCCGGGTCAAGGATGATCGCCACGGACCGGTTCGTGATGGCGGTGTCGATCAGGTTGCTTTCGGTGTTCGTGTCGCCCTTGGATGCGCCCACGCTCGCCTTGTAGCCGAGCTTCTGCGCCTCCGCCGCGGCCACGTTGCCTTCGGTCAGCCAGTATGGGTTCGAGGGATCGTTGACGATGATCGACATGAGTCCCCCTTCCGCGGCCCGGGCGGGAGCGGCGCCGCCCAGGGCCGGGGCGGCCAGTGCGAGGGCAGCGAGCGTGAGAAGCAGTTGCTTTCGTGACACTGGTTTTTCCTTTCCAAGGCCGGGTTCGATGCAGGCCGCCGCTCCTAGCCCGCCTCCGGCGCGAGCGTCGGATGACCCGTGGTCGGCATCCGGTTTGGGCGGCGGTACTGCACGGCATTCAGGAGCACCGCCAGCACGATCACGGCGCCGGTGAAAACCGTCTGCCAGTAGGAGGAGATGCCGATGATGACCAGCCCATCGGACAGGAAGCCGATGACGAAGGCGCCGAGCAGGGTTCCCCGCACCGTGCCGCGGCCGCCGGTCAGGGCGGCGCCGCCGATGACCACCGCAGCGATGGCGGTCAGCTCGTAGGAGACGCCCGCGGTCGGGCCGGCCGATGTCAGCTGGGACGACAGGATAAGGCCCGCCACCGCGGCGCAGATGCCGGACAGGACGTAAACCGAGACCTGCACCGGCTTGACCGGAACGCCGGACAGCTCCGCCGCGCGCTCGTTGCCGCCGGACGCGTACAGCCAGCGGCCGAAGGCGGTCCGGCTCAGCACGAGGTGGCCGGCGAGCGCCACCGCCGCCAGGACCACCACGCCGATCGGCACGCCGAGAAGATGGTTGAAGCCCAGCCAGTTGAACCCGGTGTTGCCGAGGCCCGGCTTGCCGCCGAGGTCGTTGTAGGTCAGGCCGTTGGTGATCAGCAGGGCCGCGCCGCGCGCCACGTACATCACGCCCAGGGTCGCGACGAAGGCCGGGACCTTGAAGCGGGCGACCAGCACGCCGTTGACCAGCCCCACGAAGCCGCCCAGGGCGCAGGTCAGCGCCACGACGACCCAGACCGGCGGATACAGGATGTAGCCAAGCGCGCTGAGCGTCACGCCTTGCATCAGGAATCCGGCAACGACGCCGCAGAGGCCGAGGGTTGACCCCACCGACAAGTCGATGCCGCCATTCAGGATGACGAGCAGCATGCCCACCGCGAGGATGCCGAAGATGGCGACGTGGGAACCCATCGTCAGGAAGTTGCCCAGCGAGAGGTAGTATGGCGACAGGATGGAAAACACGACGATGATGCTGACGAGAGCGAAGAAAGCGCGGCCTTCCAGCAACAGCCGGCCCAGCTCGAAACCGCCGGAAGGCACGGCCAGGCTTGCGGGCTTGGGAGACATCGCGTCTGGCATGATGGCGGCCCTGGCTTGAGGTTCAGCTGACGACGGCTTCGCCCGAAGCAGCCATGATCTCTGCCTTGGAGGCAGCCGGCCCGAACTGAGCCGATATCCTGCCCCGCCGCATCACGATGATCCGGTGCGCGATGCTCAAGCACTCCTGGACTTCCGAGGTCGAGAACACGACGGCAAGCCCCTGCGCAGCCCGCTCGCCGAGCAGGCGGAACACCTCGGCCTTGGCGCCGATGTCGATGCCGCGGCTCGGCTCGTCCAGCAGGATCACCTTGGGGCGGGTCGCCAGCACCTTGCCGATGACCACCTTCTGCTGGTTGCCGCCGGACAGGGAGCCGATCGGGGCGCTGCCGCCCGCAGTCTTGATGTGAACGTCCTGGATCGACGCTTCGACCAGCGCCCGCTCCCGCGGCCGGGAGGTCAGCAAGCCCCTGACGAACGCCCTGATGCTCGCGAGCGAGAGATTCTCGCCCACCGACATCGTCTGCACCAATCCGTCGCGTTGGCGATCTTCGGGCACCAGGGCAAGCCCCTTGGCGATGCGCCCGGCGATGCTCAACCCCGCAACCCGCTCATCTTGCAGCAGAACCTGCCCGCCCGTCATCGGCACGCGCCCGGCGACCGACTCCAGCAGCTCCGTGCGCCCGGCCCCCATCAGCCCATAGATGCAGACGATCTCGCCCGCCCGCACGTCAAGCGACAGGTGATCCACGGCCAAGCTGCCCGGGCGCGTCGCGTCCGCCACGCATACGTCGCCGAGCGACAGGACGACCTCGCCGAACGCGTAGCCCCCGGGCGGGGAGCCGCGGTCGAAATGGTCGCCCACCATGTGGCGGACGATCCATTGCAGGTCGATGTCCTTCGCCTCCGCCATCGCCGTGACCGTGCCGTCACGCAAGACGACCGCGGAGTCGGTGATCTCCAACGCCTCCTCAAGATGGTGCGAGATGTACACGATCGACACGCCGCGGCTGGTCAGGTCGCGGACCACCTTGAACAGGACCTCGACCTCCGTGGCGCTCAGCGCGGAGGTCGGTTCGTCCATGATCAGGATGCGCGCGTCAACCGAGAGCGCGCGGGCGATCTCGACGAGCTGCTGCTGGCCCAGGCGCAAGTCTTCCACCAAGGTCGCCGGGTCGATGTCCTCCTCGAGGCCGGCCATCAGCGTCCTTGCCTGCCGGGCCTCCTCGTCGAAATCGACGCCGGCCCCGCGCCGCAGCTCGCGGCCCAGGAAGATGTTGTCGCGGACGCTCAGGTTGGGCGCCAGGCTCAGCTCCTGGTGGATGATCGAGATGCCGGCATCCCGCGCCTCCACGGCGGAGGAGAAGGCGACCCGGCGACCGTCGAGGTGGATTTCTCCGGCCGTCGGCGTCACCACGCCTGACAGGATTTTCATCAAGGTCGATTTGCCCGCGCCGTTCTCGCCGAACAGCGTCGTGACCTTGCCGCGATGGATGTCGAAGTTCACGCCCTTGAGGGCATGGGTGTTGCCGTACGACTTGGCGATGCTGCGCGCCGAAAGCACGGCGTCCGCAGCCGCAGGCACGGCCTCAAGCGCCGTGCTCACCGGACGTCCAGCCTCACCGGGGTCACGAGCCAGCTCTCGGCATCCGTGAGCTGGAACACGCCGACGACCGAGAGGGTCTTGCCCGCCAGGTCGTCGGTGTTGGCCTTCGGGATGACTTGCTTCTTCATCTCCGCGTTCAGGGCCGAGCCTGCATTCTGGTACTCGATCTGGTTCCTGAACTGCCCGAACGTGATCAGGCCCGTGGCGTCCCGCAGGTCGGTCCCGATGATCGCCGGGCCAGTCTGCACGCTGACATGAACGGTGTCGGGAACCCCGGCGACGGCGACCTCGTAGACGCCGGATTCCTGCTTGCCGGCCTGCCCGGTGAACTTGACCGACATCTCCGGACCGGCATCGGCCGCGACGCCGTAGCGTTCCTCGGCCGCCGCTTGATCCTTGCCCAGCGCCGCCGCCAGCACGGCGGCGTCAACGGCTCGCGCTTCCACGGCGGCCTGGACCTTTGGAAACTCGGACCTGCCGTAGGTCGCTGCGGAGAACACGTCGGACTGGACGTTGGCGGCGGAACCGATCTTGACGGCCTTGGTGTCAATCGCCATCGCGGCCACGAGAATCAGGGCCGCGCCCAGAGCCAAGGCGAGCCGGGCTGCACTGCCGCGCCTGGTCGTCATCATTGCATTCCTCCCCGCCTGCCAGATGCAGGCACACGCCGGCTTTGCCGCCGCTCTTCGGACGCCTAATCCGGAACCAGCACGATCTTGATCGAGCCGTCGCCCTTCTTCATCATGTCGAAGCCGCGCTTGAACTCGGACAGCGGCATCACCGTCGTCACCACGCCCTCCGTCGGCAGCCGCCCGTCCGCGATCGCCGCCGTGGTGAAGGGGTAGCAGTACGGGCCGAGGTGCGCACCGTACAGGTCGAGCTGCTTGCGGTCGCTGATGATGCTCCAATCGGCCGTGACCTCCTGGCCGAACACGCTGAACTCGACGAAGCGGCCCAGCTTGCGGATCATGTTCAGGCCCTGCACGACGCTGGAGGGGTACCCCGTCGCCTCGATGTACACGTCGCAGCCGTAGCCCTCGGTCATGTCCTTCACCGCCTGCACCACGTCCTCCTTGGCCGGGTTCATGACGATGTCGGCGCCGAAGCGGCGGGCCAGCTCCAGCCGCTCCGGCTTGGTGTCCAGCACCACGAGCTTGGAGGGGTTCTTCAGCCGCGCGGCCCCCACCATGCCGAGGCCCAGCGGCCCGGCGCCGGCCAGCACCACCACGTCGTCCAGCTGGATCAAGCCCCGGTTCACCGCATGGACCGAGCAGGCGTACGGCTCGATCAGGATCGCCTTCTCCATCTCAAGGGTGTGCGGCACCTTGTGGGTGCGGGACTCCTTGGGAAAGCGCATGTACTTCGCCATGCCGCCGTTCACGTTGCTCTGGAAGCCGTACACGTCGTGGCGCTCGCACATCCAGTATTCGCCGCGTCCGCAGTAGCGGCATTGCTCGCACGGCACGATCTGCTCGGAGATCAGCCGGTCGCCGACCTTGTGGACTCCCTTGCGCAAAACGTTCTCGCCGATCTCCACCGCATGGCCGATGAACTCGTGGCCGGGGATCATCGGCGGCTTGACGTAGCGCGCCTGGCCGCGGCCATCGCCCCAGAACGACGGCGCGCCCTCGAATGCCTTGATGTCCCCGGCGCAGATGCCGCACGCCTCGACGGCGATGATGATGTCGTCCGGCCCGGCGCGCGGCACATCGACCGTTTCCAGCCGGTAGTCGCCGGGCGCGTAGGCGACCACGGCGGTCATGGTGGCCGGCAACTCGTTGGGGCGTGACGCCAGTGTGGCGGCCTCGCTCATGGCGTCGCTCCTTTCTTGTCTTGCAACAGTTTTGCCAGTCCGTCAGCCAGCGTGCCCAGCAGCAGGTTGCAGGATGCGGCCCCCGCATCCAGCGTGCCGCGCGAGCGTTCCCCCAGGCGGCTGGCGCGGCCGACCCGGGCCACCATGTCGCGGGTGGATTCCAGCCCCGCCCCCGCCGCCTGCTTCATGGCCGCGAGGCATGCGCCGAATGGCTCGCCGCGGCCTTGCGCCGCCTCGAACGCGGCGGCAGCGGGCGCCAGCACATCAACCAGCGTCTTGTCGCCGGGCTTGGCGCCGCCCAGGTCCACCACGGCGGCTTGCCCGGCCCGCAGCATGGCCGCGAACCCGGCGGCGTCGATCCGCTCAGCCCCGTCCAGCGCGCCCGCCATCTCGGTGAAGCACGAGCCGTAGAGTGGCCCCATGGAGCCGCCGATGTCCCCGAGCAGCGTGTCGCCCAGCGTCGCCAAGCCGTGCGCCAGGCCGAACGGGCCGCCCGCGCGCAGTCGGTCGGCGGCCAGGCGGAAACCCTTGCCCATGTTGATGCCGTGGTCGCCATCGCCGATCTTGCCGTCGATCTCGCTGAGGAACGCCTGCTCACGCACCACCGCGGCGGCCATGTCCAGCACCACCGGCCCGGCGTCCCGTTCGCTGGCCGATTGCACGGCTAGGCCTCCATCACGGTGAGGCCGAGGGAGCGCGCGGGCGCAGCGATCAGCCGGTCCAGCTCCGCGTCCAGCCGGGTGAGCGTGAGCGAGACGCCCATCATCTCCAGCGAGGTGAAGTAGTTGCCGACGAAGCGGCGGCGCGGGGTGATGCCGCGGGCGCGCAGCAGCTCGTCCACGTGGCCGTAGAGCAGGTAAAGCTCCATCACCGGGGTTGCGCCCAGGCCGGACACCAGCACGGCCACGTCGTCGCCGCGGCCGAACGGCAGGTCCGTCACGATGCGCTCCACCATGTCGGCCGCCATGGCGGCGGCGGGCGCCGTGGGCATGACGGCGATGCCGGGTTCGCCGTGGTGGCCGATGCCGACCTCCATCTCGCCGTCCTTGATGGTGAAGTTCGGCTTGCCCGCGGCGGGGATGGTGCAGGCGGACAGGCCGATGCCGACGGAGCGGGTCTGGTCGATGGCGTGCTGGGCGGCGGCGACCACCTCGGCCAGGCTGCCGCCCTCCGCCGCCCGCGCGCCGCCGGCCTTCCACATGACGATCTCGCCGGCCACGCCGCGGCGGCGGTCCCGCTCATGGACGCCGGCGGAGGCCACGTCGTCGTTGGCCACGACGGTCTCGACCTTGATTCCGTCCTTGGCCGCGAGCTTCACGGCCATCTTCACGTTCATGTTGTCGCCGGCGTAGTTGCCATACAGGCACGCGACGCCGGCGCCCGCATCGGCGGCCTGGAACGCGGCGTGGAAGCTCTTGGCGGTGGGCGAGGCGAAGATTTCGCCGATCGCGACCGCATCGAGCAGTCCCGGCCCGACATAGCCGAGGAACGCCGGCTCGTGCCCGGACCCGCCCCCGGTCACGACGCCGACCCGGCCCGGCGCCGCCGGCCCTGCCCGGCGCAGGACGCGGGGGTGCGCGGTGGCTTGCAGCAGGTCGGGGCAAGCCGCGAGGTAGCCGCGCAGGCTGTCCTCGACCACCTGCTCCGGATCGTTGATGACCCGGTTCATGCCTCACCGATCGGCGGCAACAGAAGGGCAGCGCGCTGGCCTGGCGGTGATGGTTCAGTCAACTGGTTCCCCCGGGTCCGCTTTCCGCAAAGCCTGCATCCCAAGGCGAGCATATGTCAAGCAGTTGAACGAACGTGCAGAAAATTGTCGTCCCGACCAGCTAAGATCGACTGTCCTGCCTGGCTTCAGGCCGTGATTTGGCTTGTATACGCGCGGAGTTGCTGCCTACCGTCATGGCGTCACGGAGCCACCTCGCGATGCAAAAAATCATTAGGTGAACATATGTGCAGCGCAGCATCGGGCTGACAGGCTGAAAATCGAGAAGGACTGAGACATGGCGATCGCGATTGGCTGCGACGAAGCTGCGTTCGAGTTGAAACAGGCGTTGAAGCAGGTCCTGGTGGACGACGGCTGGCCGGTCGAGGATTTCGGGACGTTCGACGCCCGGCCCGTGCTGTACCCGGACATCGCGTTCGCCGCCGCGCAGTCGATCGTGGACGGGCGGAACGACCGGGCCGTGCTGCTCTGCGGCACCGGCATCGGCATGGCCATCAGCGCCAACAAGGTGCCCGGCATCCGCGCCGCCCAGTGCCACGACACCTACTCCGCCGAGCGGGCGCGCAAGAGCAACGACGCGCAGGTCATCACCATGGGCGCCCGCGTGATCGGCCCCGAGCTGGCCAAGGCGATCCTGCGCGCCTGGCTCGCCTCGGAGTTCGAGCCGGCCCGGTCCGGCCCGAAGGTTGCCCGCATCCGCGAGTTCGAGGAAGCCGCCAGAAGGGCCTAGCCCCACCCGATGTCCCAGGCCGGGAACCGCCTCGTGAGCGCATTGCCCAAGGACCTCCGCCGCCCCGCCGAATGGGGCGACGTGCCTGCCGACGTGCTGGTCGAGATCGCCAGCCTGTACTACTACCAGGACATCACGCAGGAGGAGCTGTCCCGCCGCTTCTCCTTGTCCCGCGCCAAGGTCAGCCGCCTGCTGAAACGGGCGCGCGAGGACGGCATCGTCGAAATCCGCGTGCACCAGCACCCCGGCGTCAGCAACGAGCTGGAGCAGGAGTTCGTCGCCCAGTTCGGCATTGACCGCCTGCTCGTCTCGCTCGACCAGCGGGACCCGGAGGCGCAACGCCTCGCGGTCGCAGGCCTGGTCGCCAGCCATCTGTCGCGCACGCTGAGCGAGGGCATGACGGTCGCGGTCGGCATGGGCCGCAACGTCGCCGCGGTGGCGGATTGCGTGGCGCCGACCCGGCGGGCGGTGACGTTCATGTGCGCCATCGGCGGCTCCGTGCGCGCCGGCGAGCACATGAACCCGGACCATATCTGCCGCCGCCTGGCCGTGCGCTTCGGCGGCGAGAGCGAGACGCTCTACGCCCCGGCCCTGGTGGCGGACGCCGCCCTGCGCGAGGAGCTTTACCGCAACGACACGGTCAAGCTGGTGCTCGACCGCGCCCGCCGGGCGGACATGGCGCTGGTCGGCATCGGCGACCTGAGCGAGGACAGCAACATGGTCCGCATGGGCTGGTTCTCGCCGCAGGAGGTGGCCGAGGCCCGGCTGTCCGGCACGATCGGGGACATCATGGGCTATGACTTCATCGACATCCACGGCCGCGCCTCCAGCGCCAACATGCAGGGCCGGGTCATCGGCCTGACCACGCCCGACCTGCTCCGCATCCCGGACGTGATCGCGGTCGCCAGCGAGAACACCAAGGCCGCCGCCATCCTGGGCGCGCTGCGCACGGGCGTGATCAACACGCTGGCGACCAGCTCCACCAATGCCCGCACCGTGCTCCGCTTGCATGAGGCGACCAAGGTGCCGAACCAGCCCTAAAGCCCCGCCGAGGGAGCCGGAGAGCGGGCGCAAGCGGGCCGCCATGCCGAACAAAGCCGCAAAAACCACCCTCGGCCTCGCCGGCCATGGCCCGGGCCGCCCGGCTCCGGCCCGGGCCATGTTGACCCGAAACCGGCTCGCGTCGGTTTGCCTGCGGTCGCTTGCTGCCGCCTTTCCTGCCATTGACCCGGGCGACGGCTCATCCAGTCAGGCCGCAGCTGACCGATCTGCGTCGTCCAGGACCGAATGGGTGACCCGCGCCAGTTCCAGGGAGTTCAGCACGTCCGCTCCCGACTCGCCGCCGCGGGTCAGTCCGCCGCGCTGGTCGTGGCTGATGCCATAGGCAGTCAGTTGGGCCGGCGACCATCCCCCGCCCGTCGCGGCAGCCTTGGACACCGGAACCGCGTCCCCCGCCGCGGGGCCGGGCGAGGCGGCGGCCGTGGCAACCTCCGGGGCCGCGGCGCCGGAGCCGATGCCGAGCTTGGCGAGAACCTGGTCGCCGATCTTCTCCGGGTCGATGCCGAGCAGATGCTCCACCAGCGTGGCGCCGACGTTCAACGCGAGCCCGACCGGGCCGCCGGTCAGCCCGCTCATCACCAGGGACCCGGCGAATCGTGCCGGCTCCGGAATCGTGTCGCCGGTGACGGCCCGGTAGATTGTGCCGACCACGGGCACATACTGCAGCGGGTTCAGCTCGGACAGCAGTTGGTGGAACGAACCCGGATG
>CAXTNC010000020.1:10964-26424 GCA_964245495.1 uncultured Acetobacteraceae bacterium | reverse complement strand
CTCTCCACCCTGCTCGCCGCCATCTTCGGCCACCGCGGCATGACGCACTCGCTGCTCGCCGTGGCCGGCATGGTGGCGCTGCTGCTGCACATCGGCGCCCGGCGCGGCTGGGTGTGCGGGCTGGCGGTGGGATACCTGTCCCACCTGGCGGCGGACATGCTGACGCCCGCCGGGCTGCGGCTGGCCTGGCCGCTGCGCGGCAACTGGGGGTTGCCGCTGTGCCGCGCCGGGTCGCCGGCGGAACCGGTGATCGTGGCTGGCATCATGCTCGCCACCGCCTGGCTGTGCTTCACCCGCGGCGGCGGGCGGGTGATGGTCCACCTGCCGCCGCTGCTGCACTGGACCGCCTGACCAACTCGCCATTTGGACGCCGCCGCGCAGCCAGGCTATAGTTGCGCAGATTTGGGGGACACCATGGCCGGCAGCGTGAACAAGGTCATCATCGTCGGCAATGTCGGCAAGGACCCGGAAATCCGCAGCACGCAGAGCGGCGGCAAGATCGCCAACGTCACGCTCGCAACCAGCGAGTCGTGGAATGACAAGGCGTCCGGGGAGCGCAAGGAGAAGACCGAGTGGCATCGTGTGGTCATATTCAATGACCGCCTGGTGGACGTGGTCGAACGGTTCGTGAAGAAGGGCGAGAAGCTTTACGTCGAAGGCTCGCTGCAAACCCGCAAGTGGACCGACCAGTCGGGCCAGGAGAAGTACACGACGGAGGTTGTGGTGGACCGCTTCCGCGGCGACATCACCCTGCTCGGCGGCCGCAGTGGGGGCGGGGGCGGTGAAAGCTACGGCGGCGAGGGCGGGTTCGGCGGCGCCGCGCCGCGCCAAGGCGCACGGCAACCAGCCCGCAGCGGCGGCGACAGCCCGTCCTGGGAGCCGCGCAGCGGCGGCGGGGACTTGGACGACGACATCCCGTTCTGACCGCGCCGGTTCGCTGGATGCCTGGTCCGGCGGGCCGTCATGCTCCCTGATGCGGGCAGCAGCCGCCCTGCCAAGGGTGGCCGAGCCGGCCGATCCTGCGCACAGGTCCGCTTGCAGCCGAAAAACCGTTCCAGGGCCGGGATTTGCCTGCAAACAACGCGAACGGACGCCTATATCTGTGCTGCAAGCTTGACCCTTTCTAGGCCGCCCTCAACCCATGAGCGAAACGACTCCGCCGGCCTCTCCCGAGCAGCCTGACCTGCACCCGGTCATGCTGGAGGAGGAGATGCGCCGCTCCTACCTCGACTATGCCATGTCCGTCATCGTCAGCCGGGCGCTGCCGGACGCGCGGGACGGGCTGAAGCCGGTGCATCGCCGCATCCTCTACGGCATGAACGAGAGCGGGTTCACCCACGACAAGCCGTACCGCAAGTCGGCGCGCATCGTGGGCGAGGTGATGGGCAAGTACCATCCGCACGGGGATGCCGCGATCTACGACGCGCTGGTGCGCATGGCGCAGCCGTTCAGCCTGCGCGTGCCGCTGATCGACGGGCAAGGCAACTTCGGCTCCATCGACGGCGACCCGCCGGCGGCCATGCGCTACACGGAAAGCCGGCTGTCCCGCGCCGCCATGCACATGCTGGCCGACATCGACAAGGACACCGTCGATTTCCAGCCGAACTACGACGAGCAGGACGAGGAGCCGCGCGTGCTTCCCGCCGCGTTTCCCAACCTGCTGGTCAACGGCGGCAGCGGCATCGCCGTCGGCATGGCGACCAACATCCCGACCCACAACGCGGGCGAGGTGATCGACGCGGCGCTGGCGCTGATCGCCAACCCGGAGATCACCCTCGACGAGCTGATGCGCATCGTCCCCGGGCCGGATTTCCCCACCGGCGGCATCATCCTCGGCCGTTCCGGCATCCGCCAGGCGTTCGAGACCGGGCGCGGCGGCATCCCGCTGCGGGCCAAGGCCTCGATCGAGGAGATCCGCAAGGACCGCAACGCGATCGTGGTCCATGAGATTCCCTACCAGGTCAACAAGAACACCCTGATCGAGCGAATCGCTGAGCTGGTCCGCGCCAAGCAGGTCGAGGGGGTCAGCGACCTGCGCGACGAATCCGACCGCGACGGCATGCGCATCGTGATCGAGCTGAAGCGGGACGCGACGCCGGAGGTGGTGCTGAACCACCTGTACCGCTTCACCCAGCTGCAAACCCAGTTCAGCGTCAACATGCTGGCCCTGGACGGCGGCCGCCCCCGGCTGCTGGGGCTGAAGGACGCGCTGGCCGCCTTCGTGGCCTTCCGCGAGGAGGTCATCCTCCGCCGCAGCCGGTTCGAGCTGGGCAAGGCCCGGGAACGCGCGCACTTGCTGGTGGGCCTGGCCATCGCGGTGGCCAACATCGACGAGGTGATCCGGGTCATCCGCGCCAGCCCGGATTCCACCGTGGCGCGTGCCGAGCTGATGGCCCGGCACTGGCCCGCCGGGGACATCAGCCCGATGCTCGCGCTGATCGACGACACCGGCAACCTGGTCGCGGGCGAGCCGCCGGACCAGACGGTGCAGCTGACGGACGCGCAGGCGCGCGGCATCCTGGAACTGCGCCTGGCGCGGCTCACCGGGCTGGAGCGCGACAAGATCCAGGCCGAGCTGGGCGAGGTGGCCGGGCGCATCACCGAGCTGCTCGACATCATCGGCAGCCGCCCCCACCGGCTGGAGGTCATGCGGGACGAGCTGGCCGCCGTGCGGCTGGAGATCGCCACCCCGCGCATGACCGCCATCGTGGACGCGGTGGCCGACCAGGACGACGAGAGCCTGATCGAGCCTGGCCAGATGGTCGTCACCATGACGCGGGACGGCTTCATCAAGCGCACCCCGCTCGACGCCTTCCGCCAGCAGGGCCGCGGCGGGCGCGGGCGCTCGGCGGCCGGGATGCGGGGGGATGACATCGTCACCCGCTCCTTCAACGCCCACACCCACCAGTGGGTGCTGTTCTTCTCCTCCGGCGGCAAGGCGTTCCGCGAGAAGGTGTGGCGCCTGCCGGAGGCGCAGCCCGCCGCCAAGGGCCGCGCCCTGGTCAACCTGCTGCCGGAGCTGGGCGGCGATACGGTGACCACCGTGCTGCCGCTGCCGCAGGACGAGGCGCTGTGGGAGAACCTGCACCTGCTGTTCGCCACCGCCAGCGGCGGCGTGCGGCGCAACAAGCTGTCTGATTTCGGCCGGGTCCGCTCCTCCGGCCTGATCGCGATGAAGCTGGATGAGGGCGACCACCTGATCGGCGTCGCCACCTGCCGCGAGGGCGACGACGTGCTGCTCGCGACCCGGCGCGGGCGCTGCATCCGTTTCCACGTGAGCGACGACGTGGTGCGGGTGTTCGCGGGCCGCGACAGCGCCGGGGTGCGCGGCATCCGCCTGGCGCCGGGTGACGAGGTGATCAGCCTGTCCGTGCTGCAGCACGTGGAAGCCAGCGTGCACGAGCGCGCCGCCTTCCTGCGCGTGGCCGCCGCCCGCCGCCGGGCTTCCGGCGAGGAGGTGGATGCGTCCGTGGAGGCCGACGCCGAGGCGGAGGACGCGACCACGGAGGAGTCCGGCCCGGTCAGCGGCGACCGGCTGGACGATCTGGAGCGGCGGGAGGAGCTGCTGCTGACGGTGACGAACGCCGGGTTCGGCAAGCGGTCCTCCGCCTATGACTACCGGGTGACAGGGCGGGGCGGCCAGGGCATCTCCAACATCACCCTGGGCGGGCGCAAGGGCACGGAGGTGGTGGGCACCCTGCCCGTCCGCCCCGGCACGGACGTGATGCTGGTGACGGACGCCGGCCGGCTGATCCGCATCGGCAGCGACAGCGTGCGCATCACCGGGCGGCAAGCCACCGGCGTCACGCTGTTCCGGGTGAGCGAGGGCGAGCACGTGACGGCGGTGTTCCCGGTCATCGAGGCGGTGGCCGGGCTGGAAGACGACCTGCCCCGGGATGCCGCTCTCGACCTGGACGGCGCAGGCGATGCGGACACGGGCGACGACTCCCTTGGCTGACCTGCGGGCGCTGCCGATCGACCGGCACACCGGGATCTACCCTGGCACGTTCGACCCGGTGACCAACGGCCACCTGGACATCATCGCCCGGGCCGCGCGCATCCTGGACCGGCTGGTGGTGGGCGTCGCGGCCAACGACGGCAAGGGCCCGCTGTTCCCGCTGGCCGAGCGCATGGAGCTGGTGCGGGCGGAAACCGACGAGATCTCCGCCCGCACCGGCACCAGCATCACGGTCACCACCTTCAGCGGCCTGTTGATCGACTTCGCCCGCCAGAATGGCGCAAGCGTGATCGTGCGGGGCCTGCGGGCGGTGAGCGACTTCGACTATGAGTTCCAGATGGCGGGCATGAACTACCGGATGGACCCGGCGGTCGAAACGGTGTTCCTGACGGCGAGCGAGACGCACCAGTTCATCTCGTCCCGCTTCGTCAAGGAGATTGCCCGGCTGGGCGGCGACATCTCCAGCTTCGTGCCCGCCCTCACGCTCCAGCGCACCTTGTCCCGGGTGCGCCCGGCCTGATTTCCACCGAGAGAGTGTCAATGCACCGCCGCAGCTTTCTCCAAACGATCGCGATTGGAACCCTCATGAGCCAAGCCGCCACCCCGTCCGAGGCGCAGCCCGCGCCAGACCCGCAGAACACGATCTACCTGGACGTGAAGGGCGGCCGGGTGGTGATCCGCCTGCGTCCGGACCTGGCGCCCAAGCACGTCGAGCGCGTCAAGCTGCTGTGCTCGGAGCATTTCTACGACGGCACGGTGTTCCACCGGGTGATCGACGGCTTCATGGCCCAGGGCGGCGACCCGACCGGGACGGGCAGCGGCGGCAGCAAGTACCCGGACCTTCCCGCCGAGTTCAGCAACAGCGCGCACTTCCTGCGCGGCACGGTGGGTGCCGCACGCACGCAAAGCCCGAACACGGCCAACAGCCAGTTCTACATCTGCTTCGCCCCGGCGCCGTTCCTGGATGGACAATACACGATCTGGGGCCAAGTCGTGTCCGGGATGGAGTACATCGATCAGTTGAAGAAGGGGTCCGGCAGCAGCGGCTCGGTGAGCAACCCGGACAAGATCATCAAGATGCGGCTGATGGCTGACGAGAGCAGCTGATCCGTTGACGTTTGCCGCACTGCCGGGCTAGGCGGTACGGCCATGGGCCTGTAGCTCAGTTGGTAGAGCACGAGACTTTTAATCTTGTGGTCCAGGGTTCGAGCCCCTGCGGGCCCACCAACCTCCCCGGGCGCGCCGCCGCCTACGCCGGACCTGCCGCCAGTTTGCGCGATGCAAGCCTGGCCTGCATCAGCACCACAACCAGCAGGAACAGGCCGCGGATCACTGATTGCCAGTAGGCCGACAAGCTGATCCAGCCGCGCCCGTTCTCGAAGTTCAGGATGTTGAGGATCAGCCCGAGCAGCAGCGCGCCCGCCAGCGTGGTGGCGACCGAGCCTTCCCCGCCGGTCAGCAGCGTGCCACCGACCACCACGGCCGAGATGGCGAACAGCTCCCATCCTGCACCCTCGACCGGCTGCCCGGCGCCGAACTGGGCGGCGAGGATGACGCCCGCCAGCCCGGCCAGCGCGCCGCTTCCGGCGTAGGCAAGCAGCTTCACCCGGTCGGCCGGCAAGCCCATCAGCCGGGCCGCGTCCTCGTTGCCGCCGGTGGCGAGGGCCGTGCGGCCGAACCCGGTCAGGTTCAGCAGCACGGACCCGGCCAGGAAAGCGCCGAGCGCGATCCATGCCGGCACTGGCAGGCCGCTGAGACCCTTTTGCCCGATGTCGGTGAACGCCGTGTCGTACGACACCGGGACCGACTGGTTGCCCGCCAGCAGCAACGCCGTCCCGCGCGCCGCCAGCATGGTGGCGAGCGTGGCGATGAACGGGACGATCTCCCCCCGCACGATCAGGAGGCCGTTCAGCAGGCCCATGGCCAGCCCGGCCGCCAGGCCCGCCGCCAGGCCGGCGCCCAGCCCGTATGGCGAGGCGAGCGCGGCGGCCACGCTGCCGAGCGCGGCCACGGCGCCCACCGACAGGTCGATGCCGCCCGTCATGATGACGAACGCCATGCCCAGCGACACCAGCGCGAACATCGAGTTGTAGCGCAGGAAGCTCGTCACGTTGAACAAGCCCAGGAAATGGTCGTAGCGCAGCGCGCCGAACAGCGTCAGCAGCGCCAACGCCGCCGCCGCCCCGCAGCGGGCCACGCCCGAGCCTTTCACGCGCGCCGGCCTTGCCGTTGCAGGCCCACCGCCACGATGATCAGCCCCGCCTTGGCCACCATGGCGGCCGCATCCGGCACGCCGTTGGCCAGCAGCATGTAGCGCACCAACTGGATGATCAGCGCCCCGATCACCGTGCCGGCGATGGAGGCCCGCCCGCCGCTGAGCAGGGTGCCGCCGACTGCCACGGCGGCGATGGCGTCCAGCTCCATCCCCAGGCCGACGGCGTTGGAGTCCGACGAGGAGTTGATCGCGATGACGATCAGCCCCGCCAAGCCGGCGCATAAGCCGCTGACGGCGTAGACGGTCCGCTTCACTCGCCCGACCGGGATGCCGGCCAGGCGGGAAGCCCGCTCGTTGCCGCCCACCGCGAGCACGTGGCGGCCGAACACCGTCCGCCGCATCGCCCATGCCGCGGCGGCGGCGATGGCCAGCATCAGCAGCGCCTGCACCGGCACGCCGCCCGCCTGGCCCAGGCCGATGACCTGGAACGAGGGCGCCGAGAAGGTCTGTAGCTGGCCGTCCGTCGCCACCTGCGCCAGCCCGCGGCCGGCGATGAACAGGATCAGCGTCGCCACGATCGGCTGCACCCCGAAGCGCGTCACCAGCAGCCCGTTGCACCACCCGAGCGCCCCCGTGACGGCGATGGGAAAGGCCAGGGCGAGGGGCACCGCGGCCCAGACGGGCAG
The DNA here is from genome assembly GCA_964245495.1 of uncultured Acetobacteraceae bacterium. Lineage (GTDB taxonomy): Bacteria > Pseudomonadota > Alphaproteobacteria > Acetobacterales > Acetobacteraceae > LMUY01. Next base: position 19,565 of record CAXTNC010000020.1, on the reverse strand, counting down.
CGCCACGACCTTGCCCAGGAAAATCGCCGGCGCCAGCGCCCCGGCGATCGCCATGGAGGAGCCGACCGACAGGTCGATGCCGCCGGTGGCGATCACCAGCGTCATGCCGACCGCCACGATGATGGTGGTCGTCACCTGCGTCAGGTTCACGCTCAAGGTCTGCCAAGCGATGAAATGCGGCGTGAGCAGGACATTGACGGCCAGCAGCGCCAGCAGCGCCGCCAGGGAGGCGTGCCTTGCCAGCAGGGCCACGCCGCGGCCGAGGCCGCGCCCCGGCTCCAGCTGCGTCCGCAGGCGGAGCACCAGGTCAGCCATCGGCAACCTCAAGCCCGCCATGCGCCATCGCGTCCAGCACCGCATCCTCGTTGAGCGCCGCCCCCGCCAGTTCGGCGGCGACGCGGCCGTCGCGCATGACGTAGGCGCGGTCCGCGCCCTCCGTGATCTCCTCCACCTCGGAGGACACCATCAGCACCGCCAGCCCGCCATCGGCCAGCGCGCGGATCACCGCCTGGATCTCCGCCTTGGCGCCGACGTCGATGCCCCGGGTCGGCTCGTCCAGGATCAGCAGGCGCGGGTCCATGCACAGCCATCGCGCCAGCAGCACCTTCTGCTGGTTGCCGCCCGAAAGCTGCCGGATCGGCTGCTCCGGCCCGGCGCAGCGTATGCCGAGCTGGGCGATGCAGCGCGCCACGACCGCGGCCTGCGCCTTCTCGTCCACGATCCCGGCGCGGCTCAGCGCGGGCAGCAGGGCCAGCGTCAGGTTCTCCCGCACCGACAGGTCCGGGACGATCCCTTCCAGCTTGCGGTCCTCGGTGACGAAGCCGACCCCGGCGGCGATGGCGGCGCGGGAGTCGGCCGGACGGTAGCGCCGGGCGCCGAGCGTCATGGCGCCGGCGGCCGCCGGGTCGGCCCCGGCGATGATGCGGGCCGTTTCCGTCCGCCCCGCCCCCAGCAGGCCGGCCAGCCCCACGATCTCGCCCTTGCGCACCTGCAGATCAACGCGGCTCACCCGTGGCGGCGCGGCCAGGCCCGCCACGCTCAGCAAAGGCGGCCCGGCATCGGCGCCCTTGCGGCCGAACCCGGTGGCGCCCTGGCGCGCGACGGATTGCGCGTTGCGGCCCAGCATGTGGGCGACCAGGCCGATCTTCGGCAGCTCGGCCAAGGCCGCCGCCAGCACGGTGCGGCCGTCCCGCATGATGGTGACCCGGTCGCAGACGGCGTACAGCTCGTCCAGCTTGTGGCTCACGAACACGACCCCGACCCCCTCGCCGCGCAGCTGGCGGATGACGCCGAACAGCGTTTCCACCTCGCGCTCGGTCAGCGAGGAGGTGGGTTCGTCCATGATGACGAGCCTGGCTCGGAAGCCGATGGCGCGGGCGATGGCCACCATCTGCTGCGTCGCCGTGGGAAAGCGGGCGAGCGGCTGGCGCACGTCGATGGCGAGGCCCAAGCGGGCCAGCAGCGCCGACGCTTCCGCGTGCATGCGCCGCCAGTCGAGCAGCCCGAAGCGGCGCGCGGTCCGGCCGAGGCAGATGTTCTCGGTGACGGAGCGCAGCCCGACCAGGTTGATCTCCTGGTAGATCGTGCTGATCCCGGCCGCCTGCGCCGCCTGCGGGCTGGCGGCCTCGAAGGGCTGCCCGGCGAACTCCACCTCGCCCGCGTCGCGGCGGTAATAGCCGGTCAGGATTTTGATCAGCGTCGATTTGCCGGCGCCATTCTGGCCGATGAGCGCGTGCACCTCGCCGGCCTCGACGGCGAAATCCGCGCCGCTCAGCGCGGACACGCCGCCGAAACGCTTGCCGATGCCGCGCATCGCGAGCAGCGGGGCTGCCATGGCCGAAGCTAGAAGGCGGTGCCGAGCAGTCCGGCGGCGCTGGCCCTGTCGTAGAACTGGTCCTTGTTGGTGATCCGCGGCGGCACCGCCTCGCCGGCGAAGTACTGCGCGGCGGTGGCGAAGGCGGCCGGGCCGAAATCCGGGCTGCACTGGCAGATGGCGCCGATCTTGCCGTCGATCACGTCCTGCACGGCGTCCTTCTCGCCGTCGATCGAGCAGACGATGATGTCCTTGCCCGGCGCCTTGCCCGCGGCCTGCACCGCGGTGATGGCGCCGAGCGCCATCTCGTCGTTGTGGGCGTAGATGGCGGTCGCGTCCGGGTGCGCCTGCAGCAGCGTCTGGGTGACCTGCCGCCCGGTGTCGCGGACGAAATCGCCCGATTGGCTGGCCAGGATGACCATGCCGGGATGCGATTTCAGCGCCCCGTCGAAGCCCTTCCTGCGGTCGTTGGCGGGGGACGCGCCGACGCTGCCTTCGAGTTCGATGATCTTGGCGTTGCCGCCGGTTTCCGTGACCAGCCACTCCGCGACCCGGCGGCCCTCCTCCACGAAGTCCGACCCGATGAAGGTCAGGTAGTCCACGCCGGGCTTGGCGAGCGCCGGGTCAACGCTGCGGTCGATCAGGATGACGGGGATGCCGGCCCCCTTGGCGGCGCGCACGGCGGGGATCAGCGGGCGCTCCTCGCGGGGCACCAGGAAGATGAGGTCCACGCCCTGTGCGATCATGCTGTTGACGTCGGACACCTGCTTGGCCGCGGAGCTTGCGGCGTCCGTGTAGACGAGCTGCCAGCCGCGCTTCTTCGCCTCCGCCTCCATGCTGTTGGTTTCGGCGATGCGCCACTGGTTGTTGCTCTCGCTCTGGGCGAAGCCGACCTTGTAGGAGGGTTTGCGGGCCGGCGGCGTGAGATAGGCCGGCTGGGCGCGCGCGCCGGCTTGCACGAGGCTTGCCAGCGCAGCGCCGGCGGTGACCTTGGCGAGGTCGCGTCGGAACATGGCCAATCTCCCTTTGGAGGCGCCGGTTTCGGGACGGCGCTCAATTCTTGCCTCAGCTGCCTGATCCAGCCGCTGGGTTGGGGGGCCTGTCAATATGCGGGGACTGGCTGCGACGCCGATCCGCTGCCAGATCATCCGGGTTCGGCTGGCGGGAACACTGCATCATAGGCTGCAACTGCCGCATCGGCGCGCGGCCGCAGCTCGGCCACCCCGAAACCTGGCTGGTACAGGCTGGCGCCCAGGCCGAACACGGTGACCCCGGCCGCGGCGTAGGCCGCGAACGATGCGTCCGAAACCCCGCCGACCGCCCCCAGCGTGGCATCCCGCGGCAGCACGGCCCGCATCGCGCCGATTCCGGCTGGCCCCGGCACGCCGGCCGGAAAGAACTTCAGCCCCGATGCGCCAGCAGCCAAGGCGGCGAACGCTTCCGTGGGCGTGAGCACGCCAGGCAGGCTGACCATGCCCAGCCGGCCAGCCTCGCGCACGACGCCAGCGTCGAAGTTGGGGGCCACGATGAGCCGGCCCCCCAGGGCATGGACCGCCGCCGCCCGCTCCGCCGTCAGCACCGTGCCCGCGCCGAGCAGCACGTGCGGCGGCAAGCCGGCCACCAGCCGGGCAAGCGTGTCCAGCGGGTCGGGCGAGTTGAGCGGCACCTCGATGGCGTCGAAGCCGCTTTGCACCAGCGCCTGGGCGAGCGGGAGGGCCTCGCCGGGCCTCACGCCGCGCAGGATGGCGACCAGGTTGCGGCGCAGGGGGGGCCATGGAACGGGCGTCACGCCAGGCGCCCCGGCCAAAGCTGGCGCGCTGCCAGCAGCAAGCCGCGCCGCACGGCCGCCTCTGCGTCCACGGTGCGGACAGCGCGCCCGGCAAGCCCCAGCGCACGGGCATACAGCGCGGCCAGGCTGCCGGCTGCCACCAGGGTCACCGGGGCGCCGGGCGGGGCGGCGGCGATCTCCGTGCCGATCAACAGGCCCGAAAGCCTGTCCGCGGCGCGGGCGCCCGCGACCCCGCGCAGCAAGCCTGCGGCGCGCAGGCCGAACAGCGCCGCCAGCAGCCGCCCCGGTTCGGCAAGGCCGCTTGCCACGCCGTGCAGGAAGTCCGGCGAGTCCGGATCGCCGCTCGGCCCGGCGCCGTCCAGGCTATGGCGCAGCACTGAATGCCGGCTCAGCACGGCAAACATCTCCCCCGTCATCGCCGTATGGAAGCCGAGGATTTCGCCCGCGTCCAGCCGCACCCACTTGGAGTGGGTCCCCGGCAGGCACGCCAGGCCGCTGAACGACGGCTCGGCTTGCAGCAGCCCGAGCAGCTGGGTTTCCTCGCCGCGCATCACGTCATCCCTGCCGTCCTGCCGATCCGCCAGGCCTGGCAGGATGCGCACGTCGAGCGCCTCCGCCGGGAGTGCAAGGGCATGGCCGCAGAGCGCTTCGAGGCGGGTCGGCGCATCGACGTAGCCCGCCTCCTGCCAGCCCTGCCGCGCCCCCACCATGCCGCACAGCACGACCGGCAAGGGCGTTTCGCCGGCCGGCAGGCCGATCGCCGCCAGGTGCCGCCGGAGCGCCGGCTCGAACTCGCCCGGCTGCAACCGGGACATGCCTTCGTCGGATTGGCGCGCCGCCAGGACCACGCCTGACGGCAGCAAAGCCCATACGCGCAGGCTGCTGGTGCCCCAGTCCGCTGCCACCAGGGCAGCCGCGCGGGCTTGAACCTCGCCGTGGACGCAAGCTGCACCCGACATCAGCACGCCCCTTGGCACGACATCCTGCATGGCCGGGCTTGCCTGGATGACTGCCGGTCCGGGCCCTATCGGCACGTTAACAACTTTGCCATGGTTCGGATAAGCCGAGTTGACTAAAATATGATGCAATGCAGAACGTCCGGAAACAAATCAGCACTTTCCCAGGCGGGTGGAGCCGGCAAGCCATGCAGCTCCTGCTTGCGGCATTCGGTCCATTGCTCCTGGGCGGTCCAGCGCTGGCGCAACAGCCTGCGCCGCCTGGCATGAGCCTTGCCGAAGCGGCTGCCAAGCGCTTTCCGCAGCCGGTGCGCGTCGGAGACCTGACCAACCGGACGGTGCTGCGGCCGCTGGAGAGCCAGCCAGTGCTGGGGCACGTGGCGCAGGTCGTCCGGTCAGGCGATGGGGCCGTGGAAATCGTGGTCAGGTACGGCGGGCTGCTCGGCATCGGCGCCCGGCCAATCGCGGTGCCGGCGGATGCCATGGCGCTGCTCGGCGCTGACTTGGAGATCGTGGATCTCACGCCGGCCCAGTTGAGCGGCTTGCCGACCTTCGACGGCGCCGGGACCGTTCCAATCCCGCCGGACGACACGATCCGCGTGGGGCTGGCACGTCCCTCGCACTGACTGGGAGCCATGATGAGCGCCAACACCTTGGAGGCTGCGCCCGCCGCGACGGCGCCGAAAAGCCGCCGCATGCACCCGGCGCCGGTGCGGGTCATGCACTGGACCAACGCGGCCGCCATGATCGCCATGATCCTGTCCGGCTGGGGCATCTACGACGACAGCGTGATCATCAACAGCCTGCACTTCAGCCATTTCCTCCGGCTGGGCAGCTGGGCGGCGCAAAGCCTGCTGTGGCATTTCGCGGCCATGTGGCTGCTCGTGCTGAACGGCCTGGCTTACCTGGCCTATGGCGTCGTCACGGGCCGGCTGCGTGACCGGCTGCTGCCGATCCGCGTCCGCGACGTGATCAAGACGGTGCGGGATGCCCTGCACTTCCACGTCGATCACAGCGACCTCACGACCTACAACGCCGTGCAGAAGATCCTCTACATCGTCGTCATCCTGGCCGGGGCGTCGCAGGTCGTCACCGGCGCGGCGATCTGGAAGCCGGTGCAGTTCTCCGGCTTGGTGGCGCTGCTGGGCGGGTTCCAGGCCGCTCGGGTGATCCATTTCGCGGGCATGTCGGTGATCGTGGGCTTCCTCCTCATCCACGTCGCCTTGTCGCTGCTGGTGCCGCAGACGCTGTGGGCCATGCTGTTCGGCGGCCCCCGCCTGAGGCCGGGGAGGCCAAGCTGATGCGCTCGCCCTTCCGCCCGGCCAAGCTGCCGGACCCGGCGATCCTGGACGACCACCGCCCGCTGGTCCGCTCCATCGAGCGCCGCGGCTTGATCCGCGGCGGCCTCTCGCTTGGCGCGCTGACGATGCTGACCGGGTGCGACGTGAGCACGTCCGGCTCGGTCGAGAAAGGCCTGCGCGCGATCTCGGCGTTCAACGACGACATCCAGGCGCTGCTGTTCGACCCCACCCGCCTGGCGCCGACCTACCCAGCCTCGATGGTGCTCAAGCCGCCGAAGTTCAACGCGTACTACGACATCACGGACGTCAAGCCGGTGGACGCGGCAGGCTGGAAGCTGGAGCTGTCCGGGCTGGTCGCGGACAAGCGGCCCTGGACGGCGCAGCAGCTTGCGGGCCTGCCGCAGACGGACATGATCATCCGCCACGTCTGCGTCGAAGGCTGGGACTATGTCGGCGAGTGGTCCGGCCCCACGCTGCGCAGCTTGCTGGAGCGCGTGGGCGCCGACACCCGCGCCAAGTACGTGGCCTTCAGGACGGCGGACGACTACCCGAGCAGCATCGACATGGCGACGGCGCTGCACCCGCAAACGCTGCTCGCCACCAAGTATGCCGGCGAGACGATCGCCGACCCGTTCGGCTTCCCGCTGCGGCTGCGCATGTCCACCAAGCTCGGCTTCAAGAACCCGAAATGGATCACCGCGATCGAGGTGACCAACACGTACCCGGGCGGATACTGGGAAAGCCAGGGCTTCAGCTGGTTCGCGGGGACTTGAGCCAGAAACGGAATGCCCGGCATGTGGACCGGCTTCATGAAGTTTTGACATTTAACTCATAGCGTCGGGGCAGCCGAAGGAAGCTCATGGCATGTCCGACCGTTCGCTCGCTGATGACGACCACGCCCAGCTCGTCGCGGAGGACCGGCGCAGGCCGGGCCGCAAGGATGCCGACCCGGCGCTCGTGCCGCTGCTGCGGCACATCGAGGCCGACCTGGATTGGAAGGCGCAATGGCCTGACGAGTCCGATGAGGACTGGCAAGACCGCCAGGACGAGAGGAGCCAGGACCCCCTCGGCAGCGCCCGCGGCATCGCGCTCGGCGTGGCGCTGTCCACGCCGCTGTGGCTGCTGCTGGGCTACTGGATGGCGCGCTAGGCTGCTGGCGTGCTGACCGCCTGGCCGTCCCGCACCCTGGCCGTTGCCTTTCTGCTTCAGCTTGCGGCGGCGGCGGCGGCGGCGCAGCCGGCCATGCCGCGCTGCGGGCCGGCGCTGGAAGGGCAGCCCTGGTCCAACTGCACCTGCGGCTACGACGGAGGCGGCTCCATCACGGCCCACGCCGCCGGGTGGCGCTGGACGTGCGATTTGCTGCGCGGGCCGGACCCTGCCCCGCCGGTGCAGAGCGCCGGGGACCCGGCCGCCGGCCTGCCCGGCGGGTTCGCCTATGCGCCGCAGACGGGCGCCGTGGGCGGAGCTGCGAGCCAAGCCCCCATGGCAACCCGCCTTCCCTTCCGCTGAGGCTGGGCTGGATGGCGCAAGACCCCTACTCTGCCGGCTGGATGCGATGGAGTGCAGGATGATCGCGCGGGCGCCGATGTTTGCCATGGGCCTTGGCCTGCTCTGCGGCTGCGGCGGGCCGGCGCTTCTCAAGGCCGAGCCTCCGCCTGGAGAGCTGGACAACGGCAAAGCCGTGCTGGTCGATGACGGCCAATGTCCGAAGGGACAGGTGCATCGGGTGGTGGGGCCGGCCTCGCTGACCTCATCCCGGACGTATTCCTGCGTCGCCAAGCCCTGACCCGGACGGCCAGCGGCCCGGCTACCCTGCCGTCCGCGCCCGGCGCAGCAGCCATGCCCCCAGCAGCCCGGCCAGCACGAACAGCGCCGCAGCCAACATCACCTGCGCGGCGCGGCCCACGCGCACGCCGCCGCCCAGCAACGCGAACACCACCGTTTGCGGCACGTAGCCGACCGCGGAGGCCAGCAGGAAAGGACCAGCCGCCACCGCCGACACGCCGGCCAGCAGGTTCAGCATCAGGTTGCTGCCGACGGGGAGCAGCCGGAGCGTGAGCGTGGCGCTGAACGGATGCCGGCTGAGCCGCTGGTCGAGCCGGGCCAAGCGTCCCCGGGTGCGCCGCATCGCCCAGTCGCGGGCTATGAGCCGCGCCCACAGGAAGGCTGCGGCGCACCCGCCGACCTGCGCCGCCATGGCCAGCACGCAACCAGCCCAAACCCCGTAGCCGAGACCGGCGGCGTAGGCCACCACCTGGCGCGGCGCGCCCAAGGCGCAGGCGGCGGCGGCGGCCAGCACGAAGGCTGCCGGACCAGCCTGCGCCGGGGCATCCAGCGCGTCCCGGCCCCAGCCGCCGCGCACCGCCAGCCCGGCGGCCAGCAACCCGGCGGCCAGCAGCGCCGGTTTCCACAGCGCGCGGCCGTTGCGCAGCGCAGCGTTCACTCGGGCGCTTCCAGCACGGGCCGCCGCCAGCGGCGTTGCAGCCAGAACACCCCCGCCAGGTCGAAGATGCCGACCCAGAGCCGATCCAGCGTGCCGTAGTTCGAGCGGCCGCGGATGCGGGGGCGGTGGTTGACCGGCACCGACTCCACCCGGCCGCCGGCGCGGATGAACAGCGCCGGCAGGTAGCGGTGCATGTGGTCGAAATGCGGCAGCAGGAGGAAGGCGGCGCGGCGGAATATCTTCAGCCCGCAGCCGGTATCCGGCGTGGCGTCGCGCAGCAGCCTGGCCCGGAGGCGGTT
>CAXTNC010000020.1:0-10954 GCA_964245495.1 uncultured Acetobacteraceae bacterium | reverse complement strand
TCCCCCAGCAGGCGCGCACGGATGGCGTTGGCGAGCCGCGAGGCGACGCGCTTGGCCACCGTGTCCCGCCGGCGGACGCGGCGCCCGGCGGTCAGCACCAGGCCGGTGGCGGCCTGCGCGCGGGCCAGCAGCGCGGGGATGTCCGCCGGGTCGTTCTGCCCGTCCCCGTCCAGGGTGGCGATCCAGGCGCCGCGCGCCGCGCGCACGCCGGTGATGATGGCCGCGCTCTGCCCGCAGCTGACGCGGTGCCGGCGCACCACCAAAGGCGCTTTCGCCCGCTGGTCCCGCAGCACCTGGGGGGTTTCATCCTCGCTGCCATCGTCCACATAGATGATCTCGTGAGCCACCCCACGCAGCGCCACCTCGATCTCCATGATCAACGGCGCGATGTTCGTCGCCTCGTTGCGCACCGGCACGACGACGGACAGGATGGGGGGGAGCTGGGTCATCCGGCCAGGGCGGTAGCATCCGCCTCATCGCCCCGGCAAGCGGCCGGGCATGGCCCGAGGCGTCGCAAGGGGGAGTGCGTCATGCCGTTTGATCTCGACAACGCTTATCCCCGGATCGAGACGCCGCAGGAGCGGCAGACCCGGCGGGTGATGGCAGGCTGGCTGTTCACGATCTGCGGCATGATGGTGGTGATGATCGTGCTCGGGGGCGCCACGCGGCTGACCGGCTCCGGGCTGTCCATCATGGAGTGGGCGCCGCTGTCAGGTGCGCTGCCGCCCTGGTCGGACGCCGAGTGGCAGCGGCTCTACAAGCTGTACCAGGACATCCCGCAGTACGCGCTGGTCAACCAAGGCTTCGGGCTGACGGGGTTCAAGCATATCTTCTGGCTGGAATGGACCCATCGGCTGTGGGGCAGGCTGATCGCCGTGGCGCTGTTCGCGCCCTTGGCCGTTTTCGGCCTTCTTGCCGCCCTGCGCGCCGGTTTGCAGCTGGCGGGGGCGACGGTGCGCTTGCCGCCTTTGGCGCTCGGGCTGCTCGGTGCGCTCGGGCGCGGGTTGTGGCTGCGGCTGGCTGGGTTCTTCGTGCTGGGCGGGCTGCAAGGCGCGGTCGGCTGGTTCATGGTGGCGTCCGGCTTCGCGGCGGACAGCACGGCCGTGTCCGCCTACCGGCTGGTCATCCACCTGGCGCTGGCGTTGGCGCTGTATGCCGCCATCCTGTGGACGGCGCTCGGCGTGCTGCGGCCCGGCGCCGCGCGCATGACCACCAGCCCCGCCTTGCGCCGCCTGCTCGGCGTCAGCGCCTTGCTCGTGCCGCTGACGGTCGTGGCGGGCGGGTTCGTGGCGGGGCTGCATGCGGGGCTGGTCTACAACAGCTTTCCCCTCATGGGTGACGGGCTGCTGCCGCCCGGCTACGCGGACCTGCACCCGTTCCTCCGCAACCTGACAGAGAACCTGGCGGCCGTGCAGTTCGACCACCGGCTGCTCGCGACAGTGACGGCGGCCCTGCTGACGGCCACGGTCGTCGTGGGGCTGCGCGCCGTGCTGCCGCGGGCGCTGCGCCGGGCGGTGCTGGCGATGGGGGTCGCGGTGGCGGTGCAATACAGCCTTGGCGTGCTCACGCTGCTGGGCGGGGTGCCTGTGCTGCTGGCCACGGCGCACCAGGGCGTCGCGGTGTTGCTGCTGACGGCCGTGGTGGTGGCGAACCATCTCGAACGCCGGCTACACTGACCCATCCCCCTTCCGACTGGACCTCCTCATGACGCCCGCACTTTCCCCCTTGGCCACGACGGACCGGCTGTTCTTCGAGCGGGACGACGCCGCGCTGGACCGCGCGACCGCCGAGGCGATCACGGCCGAGGCGCTGTCCGGCTGCGATGACGGCGAGTTGTTCCTGGAGTACCGGGAAGGCGAGCAGATCTCGCTGGACGACGGCCGCATCCGCCACGCCGGGTTCGACAGCGGCTCCGGCTTCGGGCTGCGCGCGATTCTGGGCGAGGAAACCGGCTATGCCCATGCCGGCGAGATGAGCGAGCCGGCGCTGCGCCGGGCTGCGGCGGCCGTGGGCGCGGTGCGCGGCGGGCGCAGCGGCACGGCGTCTGAAGCGCCGCGCGCCAGCAACGCGCGGCTGTATGCCGACCTCAACCCGCTGTCCGAGCTGGATTTCGCGGCGCGCACCGCCATCCTGGCGCAGGTCGACGAGTATGCCCGCGCCAAGGACCCGCGGGTGAAGCAGGTTTCAGCCACCATGTACGGCGAATGGCAGGCGGTGCAGGTGATGCGCGCCGACGGCAGCCGGGTTGCCGACATACGCCCGCTGGTGCGGCTGAACATCTCCGTGGTGGTGGAGCAGGATGGCCGGCGCGAAACGGGCGGCCACGGCACCGGCGGACGCTTCGGCTACGCACGGCTGCTGACGGAGGAGACTTGGCGCGCCGGCGTGGACGAGGCGCTGCGCCAGGCCTTGGTCAACCTGGAGAGCCGCCCCGCCCCGGCAGGCGAGATGCCGGTGGTGCTCGGCTCCGGCTGGCCCGGCATCCTGCTGCACGAGGCGGTGGGGCACGGGCTGGAAGGCGACTTCAACCGCAAGAAGACGTCCGCCTTCTCCGGCCTGCTCGGGCAGCGCATCGCCGCCCCCGGCGTCACGGTGGTGGACGACGGCACCATGCCGGATCGCCGGGGCAGCCTGACGGTGGATGACGAGGGCACCCCGTCCGGCCGCATGGTGATGATCGAGGACGGCATCCTGCGCGGCTACATCCAGGACCGGCTGAATGCGCGTCTGATGGGCGTGGCCCCCACGGGCAACGGCCGCCGCCAGTCTTACGCGCACGCGCCGATGCCGCGCATGACCAACACGGTGATGATGGCCGGCCCGCACCACCCGGAGGAGATGATCCGCTCCGTCAAGCGCGGGCTGTATGCGGTCAACTTCGGCGGCGGCTCCGTCGACATCACCTCCGGCAAGTTCGTGTTCTCGGCCAGCGAGGCCTACCTGATCGAGGACGGCCGGGTGACGTCGCCGGTGAAGGGCGCCACGCTGATCGGCAACGGGCCGGACGCGCTGACCAAGGTGACGATGGTGGGCAACGACCTGGCGCTGGACCCGGGGATCGGCACCTGCGGCAAGAATGGCCAAGGCGTGCCGGTCGGCGTGGGCCAGCCGACCATCAAGCTGTCCGGCATGACCGTGGGCGGCACGGCGTGAAAAAGCGGTGAGGCCCGCCATTCGGACTGGACCCGTTCCTGCGATATGCGATGATTTGGCATGACAATGCCTCGGATCATCTCGGCTTGCGCGTTGGCGGCGGCTTTCGGCGCCTTCGCAGCCGTTCCCGTCAGGGCTGAGGAGGCTTGCCCGCCGGGGCGCACCCCGGCGCTGGCCGTGCCCGCGACGAAGAAGCGGCTTTCCAGCAACTCCGAGGTCACCATCGTGGCGCTCGGCTCCTCCAGCACGTCCGGCTGGATGGCGACCGCGCCGGCCAGGACCTATCCCGCCCGGTTGCAGGAGGACATGTCGGTTGCCTTTCCGCTCGCCCACATCGCCGTCATCAACCGCGGGATCGGCGGCCAGGATGCGCTGGAGGAGGTCGCGCGCCTGGACAGCGACGTGCTGGCGGTCCGGCCGGACCTGGTGATCTGGCAGGTCGGCGCCAACGGGGCGATGGAGAACTCCGATCCAGCCGTGTTCAGCAAGCTGGTGTCCACGGGCATCGAGCGGCTGAAGTCCCTGGGCATCGACGTGATCCTGATGGACAACCAGCGCTCGCCGATGATCCTGGCCTCGCCAGAACATGCGGTCATGGAGCAGACGCTGGCCGACCTGGCGGCCAAGTACAACGTGTCCCTGTTCTCGCGTGGCGCCCTGATGGATGGATGGCAGCGCAACGGCTACGGCTACGGTCACTTCCTGGCAGGCGACAGCGTCCACATGAACGATCTCGGCTACCGTTGCGTGGCCGATGCGCTAGCTTTGTCGATCGAGGCGGGGCTGAGCCAGGGGCAGCCCAAGATGACCATCGCGCACGCCGGCAACTGAAAGCGGTGCCAAGCAGGCTGGAACGGGCTGCCTGACCAAGCTGCCCGCCGAAACAGCCGGCTGGAGCGCGCTGGCCGTCTTCGGCCAGCCTCCGGGCGTTCTCAGTCGAAGTACCGCAGCCCGAACTGGATGCGCCCACCATCCGGGCCAAGAGTGAAGGCCGCATCGGCGAAGGATGGCGGGCCGAACCGCAGCTTGGCGTCGTTCGAGAAGCCGATGCCTTCTTCCGGTATGCCGAGGAACGTGCGGTTGATCCTCTTGTCGTCGTTCTCGTCCTGGTAGGCCTGCGCAGCGTAGGTGCCCGGCGGAACGCCGGCCACGTGGACCGCGACCACCCCTGGGCTGGCCGGGGCACGTCCCCGGTAGCGGCATGTCTCCTGCAAGAATGTTTGCCGGTCGCAGATGGCGACCAGCACATGGCCTGCCGATGAGCGGACTCCCGTGACGATGACATCCACGCCGCCCGGCTCGGCCGACACTGGGGATGCAAGCAGGGCCAGCGCGCCCGCCATGGCCGTTCGCCCAAGCCGCGTCCGCCACCTCATTGGGCGGGGTAGGCGCGTCCGCGCCACACGGCGGGGCGTCCGCGCAGGAAGCGCGCCAGCGCGGCCCACTGCACCGCCAGCAGCGCCAGGATGCCGAACGGGTGCAGCACCGCGCTCAGTTCCGGTTGCCGGAACCGCATGGCGAGCACCAGGCGCAGGCCGACCGACAGCACCAGCGCCGCCATGGCCGCCGTGCTGGGAGCAGTCAGCATCAGGATGCCCGGCAGCACCTGCCCGCCCCCGAGCAGCACGGTCCACACCAGCAGCGGCAGCGGCCGGGCCATGCCCTCGGTCGCGTTCTTGCCGAGGCCGGACCATAGCTCCGCGGCCGAGGAGTACATGCGGCAGGAAGCAAGGTCCGTCGCATCGAACAGCCCCGTCATCTCGCCGGCCCGGCGGAAGGCGCGCGGCAAGGTGATGCCGTCGTGCAGGGAGGCGCGGATGGCGCCATGCCCGCCGGCCCGCTCGTAGGCAGCCCGGCGGGCGATGAACAACTGGCCGCATCCCGCCCCAAGGCCGACGGCCGAGAGCCGCCGCATCAAACCCATGGGCAGGAAGCCGAACAGCAGGAAGTGGATGAGCGGCAGCAGCAGCTGCTCCGACCAGCTGCGGACGACCTGGTGCGGGAAGCCGCTGCCGAGGCCGACGGCCGCACGCTCCATGAACCCGGCCATCCGCGCCAGGGCATCCGGCGCCAGCCGCACGTCCGCGTCCGTGAACACCAGCAGGCCGTGCTGCGCGGCGCCGGCCAGCACGGCGCAGGCATGCTGCTTGCCGGACCATCCCGCCGGCAGCGGCGGGCCGCTGACCACGCGCAGCCGCGGGTCGGTGATTTCAGCCAGGATGGCGGCCGTCCCGTCCGTGGAGCCGTCATCCAGCACCAGCACCTCGAACGGCACGCCGGTGCTGGCCAGCACGGCCGCCACGGCAGCGCCGATGTTGGCTTCCTCGTTGCGGGCGGGGATGAGGACGGAGATCGGCTCAGGCGCGGATGCCGGGTCGGGCGGGCGGAAGCCTCGCAGGTTCAGCAGCGCGAGCAGGCACGGGCCTGCGGCCAGCAGGAAGGCGATCAAGCCAAGCACGTTCAAACCTTGCCCTCATGGCTGCCGTCGAACTCGCGCCCCGCAGCGGTTGCGCGCAGCCAGCGCCAGGAATCGTAGATGCCGCCCACCCCTGCGCCGCCGCGCACCAGGGGCTGGAACAGGGCGGGGTCACGGGTCATCGACTCGGCGGCAAGGGCGTCCATGGTGGCAGCCAGTGCAGCTTCCAGACGCTCCGTCCAATCGACGATGCTGCCATCCGCGTGGGGCAACGGATCGCCGAACCGCAGCAGGGCTTCCGGCTGGCTCTCGTTCCAGAAGGGGTACTCCAGGGCGAGCGGCAGTATGACGGCGCCCGGCACCCGGCGGGCCAAGTGCGCCAGGCCGGGGCGGAGGCGGACCGGGCGGCTGCGGCAATCGTTGAAGCTGCCTTCGGCGGTGACCCACAGCATGGTAGAAGGAGTCCCGAGCACGGCGAGCGAGGTGCGCAGGAACTGCGCCGCGCCCCGCTTGTCGTCCTGCGCCACGCCGAACACGCCCATGCGCTCGAGCACGCCGTACTTGCCGAGGGCCGCCGCGTCCATCGGGCCATAGCCGGCACGCCCACGGAACAGCATGTCGCAAAGCAGGATGTAGATCGCCGGGTCCCACCAGGATGGGTGGTTGGAGTAGACGATCAGCGGCCGGCCCGCCGGAGCGTGCGGCAGGCCGGCGCGGGACACGCGGACGGCATGGAGCCGGCGGCCGGCATACCAGCGGAGATAGGCCGCAAACAGCCGGAACAGCCGTTCCGACCGACGGGCCATGATGGCTTTCGCATCAAGCATGGGCGCACTTGCCTTGACCCGGCCCCCTCCCGCAAGCGGGAGGGGAAACGGCTTCAAGCGCTCAAGGGCGCCGCGTTGGAGGCGCGGTCCCGGTCAAGGCTGTCGGCGGCGATCCAGCCGGACATGAGCACCATCGGCATGCCCGGCCCTGGGTGCGCCGCGCCGCCCGCCAGGTAAAGCCCAGCCAAGTCCCGTGAGCGGTTGCCGGGCTTGAACGCGCCGAAGAAGCGGCCGTGGCTGGCGAGGCCATAGATGGCGCCGTTCAGCACCCGGTAGCGCTCGTGGATGTCCGCTGGGGTCAATGTCCGCTCCACGACGATGCGGCTTTCCAGGTCCGGCATCCCGGCGCACCGGGCCAGCTTCTCCAGGATCACCTTGCGGTACCGGGGCAGCATCTCCGTCCAGTCGTGGTGCGGGCGCAGGTAGGGCGTGTGCACCAGCACGTAAAGCGACTCGCCCCCGGGCGGAGCCACGCCGGGTTCGGTGCGGGCGGGAGCCGCGATGTAGCAGGTCGGGTCCGGCGCCGGCTCGCCCTTGTTGTAGATCCAGTCGAATTCCTCCTCCGGGTCCTTGGAGAAGACGAAGCCGTGATGGGCCAGGTGGTCGTAAGCCTTGCTCAGGCCGAGGTAGAGCACGACGCCGGAGCACGCCGGGTCCCGCTTCCAGCGCTTGGCGAAGCTGGCGGCCGGCTTGCCGCCGACCAGCTCCGCGTAGGTGCGCACGCTGTCCATGTTGGACACCACGTTGGACACCGGCACCGTCTCGCCCGCCTCCGTTTCCACGGCGCTGACCACCCCGCGGTCGGACACGATGCGGCGGATGCCGGTCGAGAGCCGCATCTCGACGCCCAGCTCCTCCGCCAGCTTGGCGAGCGCCACCGGCACGGCGCGGGTGCCGCCCATGGGATACCAGATGCCGCCGTCCGTCTGCATGTGCCCGATGGAACACAGCACGGCCGGCGAGTTGTACGGCGAGGAGCCGACATACTGGACGAAATGGTCCAGCATCTGCGCCACGCGGGGGTCGGACACGCGTCTGCGGATTTGTCCGGCGACCGTGCTGCCCATGCGCAGGCTCAGCACGTCTTTCAGCGTGGCCAGGTCCATGTTCTTCTTGAGGTCCATCGTATCGCGGATGTCCTCAACCGAGCGCCAGAAGAAGAACTTCTGGCTCACGTCGTGCAGCCCTTCGCTCATGCGCAGGAAGTCGCGGTAGCCCTGGGAGTTGCCCGGGCTGTAGGCGTCCAGGCTGGCGGCCATCTTCTCGGTGTCTTCGGTCAGGTCCAGCTGGGAGCCGTCGTCGAAGAAGCAGCGCCATTGCGGGTCGAGCCGGCGGAGGTCCATCGCCTGGTCCAGGTCGCGCCCGGCCTCGGCGAAGATGCGGCGCAGCACGGCCGGCACCGTCAGGATGGTCGGCCCCATGTCGAACCGGTAGCCGCCCTGCTCGAACTCGGCCGCCTTGCCGCCCACCCAGTCGTTCTTCTCGAACAAGACGACCCGGTGGCCGCGCGCCGCCAGGGTGCACGCCGCTGCCAGGCCGCCCAGGCCGCCGCCGATGACGCCGACCGGATCCATCTTGCTCATGCCGTCTCCGCAAGGGCTGGTTCATACTCGGGGGCCGCCATCAGGGATGGCGCCCAGTGCGGCTGCAGCCCAAGGTCATCGGCCATGAGGCGGCTGGTGATGCGGGCGCTCTCGAAGATCACCGGCAAGCCGCTGCCTGGGTGGGTGCCGCCGCCGACGAGGTACACGCCATCCAAGTCCTCGAACCGGTTGCGCGGGCGGAAGTGCAGCATCTGCTGCAGCGAGTGCGCCAGGTTGAAGGTGGCGCCGCGGTAAACGTTCAGGTCGGCCTCCCAATCGGTGGGCGTGGTCATCTTCTCGAACACGATGCGCTTCTCGATGTCGTGGATGCCAAGCTTCTCCAGCCGCTTCAGCGTGGCGGCCCGGTAGCCGGCGCGCTCGGCCTCCCAGTCGATGCCAGCGCCCACGCGGTTGCCCACCGGCACCAGCACGTACAGCGTGGAATGTCCCTGCGGCGCCATGGCCGGGTCGGTGACGCAGACGTTCTGCACGTACAGGGACGGCTCGCCCGGCGGCACCAGCCCTTCCTCGATGTCGCGCACGTTGCGGCGGTAATCCTCCGACAGGTAGATCGTGTGGTGCGACAGATCCGGCAGCTCGCCCTGGATGCCGAGGTAGAGCATGAAGGTGGAGCAGGAATACTTCTTGGTCGCCAGCTTGCGGTCGGTCCAGCGGCGGCGCAGGCGGTCGGGCACCAGGGTGGACATGGCCTGGGCGAAATCCGCGTTGATCACCAGGGCGTCGAACCGTTCCGATCCCTGGGCGGTGCGGACGCCAGTGGCGCGGCGGCCCTCGAACAGGATTTCCTGCACCGGCTCCGCCATGCGGACCTTCACGCCCATGTCGACGGCGATGCGCGCCATGGCCGTCATCACGGCGCCGCAGCCGCCGCGGGGATGGAACACGCCGAACTCGTATTCCATGAACGACAGGATGGTGAACAGGCTGGGGCAGCGGAACGGCGACATGCCCAGGTACTTGGCCTGGAACGAGAACGCCAGCCGCACCCGCTCGTCGCTGAAGTAGCTGGCGAGGTCGCTGTCCACCGTGCGGTGCGGGCGCAGCAGCTTGACCGACTTCAGCAGGTCCTTGCGGAACAGGTCGCGCGGCCCGTTGAACGGCATCTCCAGGATCGGCTTGAACGCCGCCAGCTTGGCGCGGTTGTCGGCCATGAAGCGCGGCAGGGCGGCGGCGTCCGCCGGAGCGAGGCGGGCCACCTCCTCCGCCAGCCGCGCCATGTCGCCGGTGGCCTGGATTTCCCCGCCGGCCTCGAACACCAGATGGTACTGCGGGTCAAGCCGGATCAGCTCCACCTCGCGGTCCAGGTCTCGGCCGCAGGCGGCGAAGATGTCCGCCAGCACGCGGGGGTAGAGGAAGAAGGTCGGCCCCATGTCGAAGCGGAAAGTGCCAACTTCGGTTGGCGCCTTGATGGTGGCGGACCGGCCGCCAACCATGCCGTGCCGCTCGAAGATGGTGACGTCCGCCCCTGCCTGGGCGAGCAGCATGGCTGCCGCCAGCCCGCCCGGCCCGGCGCCGACGATCCCGACCCGGCGCTGCGA
The DNA here is from genome assembly GCA_964245495.1 of uncultured Acetobacteraceae bacterium. Lineage (GTDB taxonomy): Bacteria > Pseudomonadota > Alphaproteobacteria > Acetobacterales > Acetobacteraceae > LMUY01. Next base: position 1,416 of record CAXTNC010000020.1, on the reverse strand, counting down.
ACTCGTGCGGGTCAACCCAGCAAGCCCCATGCCTGACGATGGGGAAGGGTCGGGGGCGATGCGAGCATTGATGAACCTTGCCTTATATCGAGTGGGACAGTGCAGCAACGCCGCGAGAGCCACTTAGGGTGCAAAGTGGAGTTGTCACGGTTAACGCGACGTTCATTCTTGTGGAGGCATGCCCATTCCGCTGAATCCAGCCTCTCCCCTGGCGCGGCTGCTGTGCGCCCCCGTGCGGCCCGGCGTCGTGCGATGGATCGGCAAGCGCCCGGAGCGGCGGCAGCCGGTGCTGTCCGTGCCGTCCGCGCCCTTGCAGCCCGGCGTCGGGCTGGTGGGGGACCGTTGGCAGGGCCGGATGGACGGCCCTCGCCAGGTGACGCTGCTGGCGGCGGAGGACTTGGCGGCGATCGCCGGGTTCATGGGGCGGGATGCCGTGGCGCCGGAGGAGTTGCGGCGCAACATCCTGGTGTCCGGCATCAACCTGCTGGCGCTGCGGGAGTGCCGTGTCCGGGTTGGGACGGCGTTGCTGGAGGTGACGGGGGAATGCCACCCGTGCTCCCGCATGGAGGCGATCTTGGGAGTGGGCGGCTACAACGCGGTGCGCGGGCACGGCGGGGTCACGGCGCGGGTGATCGAGGGCGGCGAGGTGCGGGTGGGCGACGAGGTGAGAAGGGGATGAACGGCCCTTGCAGGCGGGCGGCGCCGCGTCCTGTTCGCGGTCAGGCCTTCGGCTTGGCCGGCGGCAGCTCCACCCTCAGCGACAACTCCTTCAGCCGTGCCGGCGGCACCGGGGCGGGAGCGCCCATCATGAGGTCCTGGCCCTGCTGGTTGAGCGGGAACAGGATCACTTCGCGGATGTTCGGCTCGTCCGCCAGCAGCATGACGATGCGGTCGATGCCGGGCGCCGACCCGCCATGCGGCGGCGCACCGTAGCGGAACGCGCTCAACATGCCGCCGAAGCGCGCTTCCACCTCCGCCTCGTCGTAGCCGGCGATGGCGAAGGCGCGGATCATGATGTCCGGGCGGTGGTTGCGGATGGCGCCGGAGCTCAGCTCCACCCCGTTGCACACGATGTCGTACTGGTACGCCTTGATCGTCAGCGGGTCCTGCGTGTCCAGCGCCTCCAGCCCGCCCTGCGGCATGGAGAACGGGTTGTGGCTGAAGTCGATCAGCCCCGTCTCTTCCACCCGCTCGTACATCGGGAAGTCGGTGATCCAGCACAGGCGGAAGGCGTTCTGCTCGATCAGGCCGAGTTCCTGGCCGATGCGGGTGCGCACCGCGCCGCTGAACTTGGTTGCGGCGTCCTTGTCGCCGGCGGCGAAGAACACGGCATCGCCGGGTTGCAGGCCGCAGGCGGCGCGGACCGCCTCCACCCGGGCCGGCTCCAGGTTCTTGGCGATCGGGCCGCGCCCGCCC
>CAXTNC010000019.1:16908-26502 GCA_964245495.1 uncultured Acetobacteraceae bacterium | reverse complement strand
TGGCTGAAGCGCCCCCGCCCGGACCCTGCCCCATCTGCGGCGCGAAGCCGGACCCCAAGCTGCGGCCGTTCTGCTCGCGGCGTTGCGCGGACGTGGACTTGGGCCGCTGGTTCACCGGGCAGTACCGCGCGCCGGCCCGCCCCGACGAGGATGAAGGGGGCGAGGGCGCTCCATCCGCCGAGGCTTGAACAGAACCGGCGCATCCGCTACACGCGCCGCTTCCAGCGTTGCCCAGGTAGCTCAGCTGGTAGAGCATGCGACTGAAAATCGCAGTGTCGGTGGTTCGACTCCGCCCCTGGGCACCTCATCCCGGTGTTTCCAGGCCGAACAGGACAGAGGCCGTCAGGCCTGGTTCTCCGCTCGCTGCGGCCCCAGCAGCAGGCAGGCCACGATGAAGGCGGCAAGCGCAGCCGAGGCGTAGAACCGGCCCCATGCCAGGCCCCCGGCCGCGACCGGCTTGTCGAGCAGGTCTCCCACGGTGGCCCCGAGCGGCCGCGTGAGGATGAACGCAGTCCAGAACAGCAGGGTGCGGGAAAGCCTGGTGGTGAGATAGGCGCCTGCAACGGCAGCCAGGGCCGCGGCAAACACCAGCGCGCCCTTCTCATAGCCAAGCCCGGCCGTGTCGGCCATCCAGTCCCCGAGCGCCGTGCCCAGCGTTTGGGACAGCATGATGGTCGCCCAGTAGAACGCTTCTGCGCCCGGCGAGGCGATGCTGCGGATCGAAACGGTGCCGCAGCGTCGGCGCCACAGGCCGAGCACCGCGACGAGGCCCGCCGCCAGCAGCAAGGTCCCCCCGGCGTAGCCGATGCCGAGGGAGCGGTCCGCCAGGTCGGCCAGCGTGGTGCCGGCCGTCGTGGTCGCGATGATCACGGCCCAGTAAAGCAGCGGGTGATATCGCTTGACGGCGATCTGGGCGGCGACGGCGGCCACGAACGCGACGGCGAAGATGGCAGTTCCCACCAGGTAGCCCAGGCCGAGCGTCAGCGTCACGGCATCGCCCCCGGTTTCGCCCAGCGTGGTCGCGGCGACCTTGATCACCCAGAAGGACAAGGTCACGGCAGGAACCTTGCTGAACCGGGCAACAGCTTGCGTGCTCACCATCCTTGCCTTCCCCCGCAACCCAGGCAGAACGCGCGCCCCTGCTTTGCACGCTTGACTGCGTGACCAATGCCTGCATCTCAGCGTAGAATTATTATACCACGCTGTAGGATGGGAGAACTGGCTGTGTCCGAAATGACTCCATCACAGGACATCACTGGCCTGCAAGCGCGCCTGGCCTTTGCCGACGGGCTTGCCGGCCGTCTTGCCGTCCTGCTCAGCGGACCGTTCGCCCGGATCGTGCTGACGACGAGCTTCGGCCTGGAAGATCAGGTGCTCACCCATGCAGCAGCCGCCGCGATGGCGGCAACCGGACGCACGATCCGCTTCGCGACGCTCGACACCGGACGCCTGTTCCCCGAAACCTATGACGTTTGGGCGGCGACCGAGCGGCGTTACCGCATCAGCGTCGCCTGCCTTGCCCCGGACGCGGCCGCACTGAGGCGGCTGGTGGCGGAGCAGGGCGTCTCAGGGTTCCGGGACTCGGTCGAGAACCGCAAGGCGTGCTGCGCCATCCGCAAGATCGTGCCGCTGCAGCAGGCGCTTCAGGACGCCGACCTGTGGATCACCGGCCTGCGCGCCGACCAGTCGCAGGCGCGGGCGGAAACATCCTTCATCTCCTGGGACAACGCCTTCAGCGTGGTGAAGGCGTCTCCCCTGGCCGATTGGAGCCGGGAGGACGCGGTCCGCTTCGCCGCGGACAACGGCGTCCCGGTGAACCGGCTGCACGCCCAGGGCTTCCTCTCCATCGGCTGCGCGCCCTGCACCCGCGCCGTGGCGCCGGGCGAGCCGGAGCGCGCCGGGCGCTGGTGGTGGGAGGATGAGAACCGCAAGGAATGCGGGCTGCATGGCCGCTTCGCGCCAGCCGCCAGCCCCATGATGGAGACGGCTTGATGGAGGTGGTCGAAGCCGCCGCCCCGACCGCGCCGCGGGACGGCAGGCGGCCGGGGCGCAGCTACCTCAAGGCGCTCGAAGCCGAAAGCATCCACATCCTGCGCGAGGCGGTGGCCGAGAGCGCGAACCCGGTGCTGCTCTACTCGATCGGCAAGGACTCCTCCGTCCTGCTGCACCTGGCGCTCAAGGCGTTCGCGCCGGGCAAGCTGCCGTTCCCCCTGCTGCACGTGGACACGGGCTGGAAGTTCCGCGAGATGATCGCCTTCCGCGACCAGCGGGTGCGCGAGCTGGGCCTCGACCTGATCAGCCATACCAACCCTGACGGCCTGGCCCGCGGCATCGGCCCGCTCACCCACGGCGTCGATGTCCACACGGACGTGATGAAGACGCAGGCGCTGCGGCAGGCGCTGGACCAGCACGGCTTTGATCTCGCCTTCGGCGGCGCGCGGCGCGACGAGGAAAAGTCCCGCGCCAAGGAGCGCGTGTTCTCCCTGCGCACGGCAGGCCACCAATGGGACCCGCGCCGGCAGCGCCCGGAGCCTTGGCGGTTGTACAACGGCCGCAAGCGCGCCGGCGAGACGGTGCGGGTGTTCCCGCTGTCCAACTGGACCGAGCTTGACGTGTGGCTCTACATCCATGCCGAGCAGGTTCCCGTCGTGCCGCTGTACTTCGCCAAGCCGCGCCCGGTGCTGTCGCGCGGCGGCGCGCTGCTGATGGTGGATGACGACCGCCTGCAGCCGGCGCCGGGCGAGGCCGTGGAGATGCGCAGCGTCCGGTTCCGCACGCTGGGCTGCTACCCGCTGACCGGCGCGGTGGAAAGCCAGGCCACCACGCTGGCGGAGGTGATCGGCGAGACGCTCGGCAGCCGCACGTCCGAGCGCGCGGCCCGCACCATCGACACGGCAGACGCGGCCTCCATGGAACGGCGCAAGCAGGAGGGGTATTTCTGATGGACATCGGCGTCCTGCCCGCAGACCCGCCCCTGCCGTTCGACCTGGACGGATTCGTCGCCGCCCATGAGCGCAAGGACCAGCTGCGGCTCATCACCTGCGGCTCGGTGGACGACGGCAAGTCCACCCTGCTCGGGCGGCTGCTGTGGGAAACGGCCACCCTGGCGGACGACCAGGTGGCGGCCGTCACCGCCGCCTCGCGCCGGCACGGCACCCAGGGCGACGCGATCGACCTGGCGCTGCTGGTGGACGGCCTCGCCGCCGAGCGCGAGCAGGGCATCACCATCGACGTCGCCTACCGCTTCTTCACCACGGACAAGCGCCGCTTCATCGTGGCCGACACGCCGGGCCACGAGCAGTACACCCGCAACATGGCGACCGGCGCCTCCACCGCCGACCTCGCCGTCCTGCTGATCGACGCGCGCCTGGGCGTCACGCCGCAGACCCGGCGCCATGCCCTGATCGCCTCCATGCTGCGGGTGCGCCACGTGGTCGCCGTCATCAACAAGATGGACCTGGCCGGCTGGAGCCAGGCCCGGGCCGACGCGGTGGGCGCCGAGGCCCGCGCGCTGTGCGACGGGCTGGGCTTCGACAGCCTGCTGGTCATCCCGCTCTCGGCGCTGAGCGGCGAGAACGTGGTGCGGCGGGGGCCGTCCTGCGGCTGGTATGCCGGCCCGACGCTGCTGGAGCACCTCGAAACCGTGCCGGTGCCCCGGTCCGAGCCGTCGGCGCTGCGCATGGCGGTGCAGCGGGTGAACCGCCCCGACCCGTCGTTCCGCGGCCTGTCCGGCGAAGTCTCCGGCGGCATGGTGCAGGTCGGCGACCCGGTGATCGTCCTGCCGGCGCGGCAGGCGGCGCGGGTGGAGCGCATCCTCGGCCCGGACGGCGACACGGCCCTGGCCGAGGCGGGCGATGCGGTGACGATCGTGCTTGACCGTCCGGTCGACGTGTCGCGCGGCGACGTGCTGGCCTCCCCGGACTCCCCGGCCAAGGTCGGCCAAACCCTGGCGGCGCGGCTGCTGTGGTCCTCCGAGGCGCCGGGCGCCGTGGGCGACCGCTTCCTGCTCAAGCTCGGCGCCCGCACCGTCACCGCCCGCCTGGCCCGGCTGGACGGGTGCGTGTCGCTCGACACGCGGCTGGCCGAGCCGGCCGACTCGCTGCGGCAGAACGACGTGGGCGACGCGGTGCTGAGCCTTGAGCGGCCGATCGCCTACGACCTTTACGCGGACAGCCGCGCCATGGGCGGCTTCGTGCTGATCGACCCGGAAAGCTTCGACACCGTGGCCCTGGGCTTGGTGCAGGCGAGCGCCGTCGTGGCGCCCCCAGCCAGCGACACGCAGGTCCGCAGCCTGGTCAAGGCGGTGTCCTACCGGGCGCTCGGCTCGCTGGCGACGGCCGTGATCGCGTGGGCCTACATCGGCAACATCGGGGCATCCGCGGCGATCGGCGGCGTGGATGCGGTCGGCAAGATGGTGATCTACTTCCTGCACGAGCGGCTTTGGGCGCGCATCCCGTTCGGACGGGTGCCGGAGCGCAAGGCGGTGAACAGCCCCTGAAGGCCATGCTTGGAGGGGGCAGCGCCTTGTGCCAAAGCTGAGACATGGCAGCCAGGACCGTCTTCCCGATCGAGAGCAGCGTCGCAGTCATCACCGGCGCCGCTGGCGGGATCGGGCGGGCGCTGGCGCTCGACCTCGCCCGGCGCAGATGCGGCCTGGCCCTGGTGGACCGGGACGGCGCCGGCCTGGCGGCCGTGGCGGCGCAAGCCCGCGAGGGCGGCGCGGCGGTGACGGAGCACGTGATGGACGTGGCCGACGCCGCGGCGGCCACGGCGCTGCCGGATGCGGTGGTGGCCAGCCATGGCCGGGTCAACCTCCTGGTGAACAACGCGGGCGTGGCCCTCATGGGCACGTTCCGGCAGCTCAGCGCGGAGGAGTTCGACTGGCTGTTCGCCATCAACTTCACCGCAGCCGTCCACTTCACCCGGGCCTTCCTGCCGCTGCTGCTCGCTGAGCCTGTGGCGCAGCTGGTCAACGTCTCGTCCGTCTTCGGCATCGTGGCGCCTGCGGGGCAAACAGCCTACTGCGCGGCCAAGTTCGCGGTGCGCGGCTTCAGCGAGGCCTTGCGGCACGAGCTGGAGGCGACGTCCGTGGGCGTCAGCGTCGTGCATCCGGGCGGAGTCGCCACCGGCATCGCGCGGGATGCCCGGGTCAGTTCCGTGATCGACGCGGCGGACGCCAAGCGCGCCATCGACGGCTTTTCCCGCAGCCTGGTCACGTCGCCGGAGGCAGCGGCGGTTCGCATCGTCAAAGGGGTCATGCGCCGCGAGGGACGCATCCTGATCGGCCGCGACGCCGTCGCGCTCGACCGCATCCAGCGCCTGGCGCCGGGAGGGTACTGGGCCATCTTGCGCAAGGGAATGGGCGCGCGCCCGAGCTAGGACATCCGCATGGCAAGCTGGCAGGCCCACCTCACCGTCCTGTTCCTCAAGTTCCAGGTCAAGCGCAAGCTGCGCGGCGAGGTGGACGTGGTGAAGGCGCGCGCCATGCTGGGCAGCGTCAAGCAGAAGGTGCCGCAAGGCGCGCGCGCGACGGGCGGGCGGGTCGGCGGCGTGCCCGGCGAGTGGATGCGCCCGGCGGCTGGAACGGCTGCGGGCACCCTGCTCTACCTGCACGGCGGCGGCTACTTCGCGTGCTCGCCGCAGACGCACCGCCCGGTCACCGGCGGGTTCGCCCGGCGCGGCTTCGACGTGTGGGCGCCCGACTACCGGCTGGCGCCCGAGAACCCGTTTCCTGCCGCGCTGGACGATGCGGTGGCGGCCTACCGTGGCCTGCTGGACCAGGGCATCCCGCCCGCCGCCCTTGGCCTGGCAGGCGACTCGGCGGGCGGCGGCCTGGCAGCGGCCCTGCTGCTGCGCTTGAAGCAGCTTGGCGAGGCCTTGCCCGCCGCTGTCGTGCTGTTCTCGCCCTGGACCGACCTGGCTGCCACCGGCGAGACGCTGCGCACCAACTCCGCCCGCGACGCCATGTTCTCCGGCGAGGGCATGGAGCGCGCGGTAGGGCCGTACCTGGCCGGCGCCGACCCTCGCAACCCGCTGGCCTCGCCGTTGTACGGGGACCTGGCCGGGCTGCCGCCCCTGCTGATCCACGCCGGCGACTATGAGGTGCTGCTGGACGACAGCCGCCGCTTCGCCGAGCGGGCGCGCGCCGCCGGCACGCGCGTGACGATGCGGACCTGGCCGGTGGTGCCGCATGCCTGGCAGGTGTTCCCCATTCCGGAGGCGAGCCAGTCGCTGGACGCAGCGGCCCGGTTCCTGCGGGCCGCGGTGAAGGCCGAGCCGGAGCGCGTGGCAGAGGCGGCACCGTGATGGACGCCATGGCCATGCTGCTGTCCCGAGCCTCCGCCGGCGCGTTGGCCGACCCGGCGCCGGACGCGGCGGCCCTGGAGCAGATCGTGCAGGCCGGGCTGTGCGCGCCAGACCACGGCAAGCTGCGGCCGTGGCGCTTCATGGCCATCCGGGGCGAGGCGCGGGCACGCTTGGCCGACGTGTGCGTGGCCGCGCTGCGGGCCAGGGAGCCGGACGCGCCGGAAAGCGAGGCGGCGCGGATGCGCGGCAAGCTGCTGGCGCCGCCGCTGATCCTGGCGCTGGGCGTCCACCTCACGCCCGCGCACAAGGTGCCGGAGGTCGAGCAGATGATGGCCGTGGCGGCCGCAGCCATGAACATGCTGGACGCGGCGCACGCGCTGGGGTTCGGAGCCAAGTGGGTCACCGGGCCGAACACGTACGACCCGGCGGTGGCCGCGGCACTGGGCGTGGACCGGCTGGCGGGGTTCCTGCACCTCGGCACCTCCCCAGCGCCTGCGCCGCCCACGCGGCGGCCGGCGGCGTCGGACCACTGCCGGGAATGGCTGGGGTGACGGCCAGCACTTGGCCCGTTGGAGGCCGTCCCAGGCAGCCGCCCACGCTCCGCCGCATCCCTGGGACGCTCAGCGGACCTGTTGCCAGGCCGTTACGGGTTTTGTAACAGCTTTCAAGTCATGTGAGCGGCCGGACGATCCCGCCGCAAGGAGTTTGCGTTGGCCGAAGCGTTGGCTCGCTCGTCGCGCGCCCTGGACAAGGTCGCGTCGGCGCTGGACTGGGGCTGCTCCGCCCCTGGGCCGCGCGAGCTGGTCATCGCTCTCGCGTTGGCGGCGCCGGTTCCCCTCGTCATGGCGTTCACCTCCGTCGTCCGCCTGAATTTCGACTACCACGACGTGTTCATCCCGCTGGATGCCGCCTGGCGCACCCTGCAGGGTCAATGGCCGCACTCCGACTTCTACACGCCCATCGGGCTGGCCTATTTCTGGCTGCACGGCGCCGCCGCATGGCTGTTCGGGATGGACGGCCGCGTCGTGATCCGGGCCAACCTCCTGGCGTTGCCGTTCGTCATGGCGCCCGTGCTGGTCCTGGCCTGGCGTCGGCTCAACGCCACGGCCGCCATCGCGCTGACCGTCATGCTCGCCGTGCTGGTGACGGCGCCGACGTTCATCGACGGGCCGAGCACCATCATCGTCCACCTGGCCAACTACAACAGGATCGGGGGAGCGCTGGACGCGCTCGTGTGCTTGTGGGCCTTGTGCGCGCCCCGTCCCGCCTCGCGGGCGTTGAACCTTGCCGAGGCCTTGATGATGGGCGTCGTGCTGCTGATCCTGCTCTACCTCAAGGTCACGTTCTTCGCCTTCGCGGCCGCCGTGGCGGCCATCGGGTGCGTGACGGTGAGGGATTCCTGGCGGGCGGCTTCCCTGGCCGCGATCCTCGTCATCCTTGGAGCGGGCGCGCTCGAAGCGCTGCATCCTGGCCTGATGGCCGGATATCTCCGGGACATCGCGCGCGCCGGCGCGTCCAACGGCATCCTGTTCAGGCGATGCTACGTCGTGCGCGCGATCCTGGCCAATGCGGAGCTGGGCGTGCTGCTTGCGGGGCTGGCAGCCTTGGCGGCCTGGCTGCTGCCTGGGCAGCGCCGTGCGGTCGCCGGCATCCTCGTGGCGGCAGGCGGGTGCGTGCTGGTCAGCACGCAGAATTTCGGCGCCTTCTCCCCCTCCCTGGTGGTGCTGGTCATGCTGCTGGCGCAACGCATCGCGCTGGCGGGCAGGCAATCGGACAGGCCGGTTGCCGGGCCAGCCTTGGCGAGCGCGGGCATGTTCGCCGTCCTGCTCGCATCCGTCCCGTTCATCGTCACGCAGGCTGCCGGCACGGTGGGCCACGTCGCCCTGGCCCGCGCAGAAGGCGTCATCGTGGATGACGGGCGCACGCGCCCGCTGCATGACGTGGTGTGGTGCCGCGCGTTGTTCGAACCATACTCCATGCCCGACGACTACACCGTGGAGGATGCCCTCAAATGGCAGCACAACCTTCCTCCCAAGACCTTGGGCCTGATCCTGGGAGACGGATTTGACCTGCTGCGGCGCGAGGGCCTGTCGCAGCGGCGGATCGCCAACCTGAACTTCAGCAACCCTTTCCCGGTGGGGCTGGGCGCCCCGTCGCCGCGGGGCGTAGCCCTTTGGTGGGACCCGGACCGGACGTTCGTGAAAGGCAAGGTCACTGCCGAGATGATCGTGGGCGATGCGGACGTGGTCATGGTGCCCAAGCTGTGGCTGTACTACTTCGTCGTGACCAACCTGACCGACGTGACGGCCGACCTGCTCCACCGCGACTTCGCGCCGCATGAGAGCCGGTTCTGGACCGCCTGGGTGCGGCGGCCCTGACTGGTTCGCGCTACGGCTTGGCGGCCTTGGCCTGCAGCCCGCCCAGCCCGGCCTCATAAACGCCGCCGATCGCGCCCAGGGCCGCTTCATCGTCCATGGCGGCAGCCGGCGCGTCGCCCTGGTCGGCCCGCTTGAAGGCGCCGGTCCAGGTGACCAGGCTGCCCGAGCCGGACGGCTTGACGCTGATGGTCGAGCTGTAATCGGTGACCGGCAGGGTCTTGACGTTTGCCGGGTCCCTGGTGATGACGTAGCTGTAGCTCATCGCCGCCGGGTCATAGGCCGTGAGCTGCTCCATCAACCGTGGGCCGCCGAGGTCGAGGGTGCGGACTGAGCCGACCGCGTTGCCCTGCGTCGCGGTCGAGGTCTTGACGGGGGGCACCCAGGTGAGGTCGGAGAACTGGCCGATCATGCCCCAGACCTTGGCGGGCGGGGCGGCGATCTCCGCGGTCTTGGTTTCGTGCAGCACGGGCGCTGCGGCACGGGCGATGCCGATGGAGGCGGCCAGGCCGACGGCGGCCAGCCTCAGCGAAGCGGTGCTCAAGTGCGTTCCCCTCGAGTGTTTTCGTTGGAAAGCAGGCTAGAGACATCCGCGGGCGATGCAATCTCGGATCAACTGGCGCCGGAGCCGCTTGCAGCGTCGGCCCCATACAGACGCTCGCATTCCTCGACATACAGCCGCTCGCGCTCCGCCGCAGCCTTGGCGAGCCGCTCGAAGGCGCCTGGCCGGTCGGCCAGCACGTCGGCCCCGTATTGCCGGAGGACATCGGCCACGGTGGTGAACCAGGCCTGAACGTCGGCCTCCGTCTTGATGGCCTGGCCCGGCGGGAGCGCCAGCGAGACGGACCGGCCGCCCATGAAGAGCAGGTCTTCAAGGTAGTAGTCTGTTGACGGGTCGGACGCCTGCGTGATG
>CAXTNC010000019.1:0-16808 GCA_964245495.1 uncultured Acetobacteraceae bacterium | reverse complement strand
TCCGTCGTGATGGCCTGGCCCGGCGGGAGCGCCAGCGAGACGGACCGGCCGCCCATGAAGAGCAGGTCTTCAAGGTAGTAGTCTGTTGACGGGTTGGATGCCTGCTTGACCCAGCACCACGAATCGAAATCAGTCGCTAGTTCGAGGTGAACGCAGACTCGATCGGAGGCATAGTCCCAATCCATGCCTGCGTATGGGCCTGGCGCCAAGCCGAACTCGGATTGCAGGAACGCGAACGTCTCCCGCACGATCTTCTCCGAGCTGAGGTAACCATCCGGGGGCGGCTTGTATCGCTTGCCCGCGTCAATCATCCGCTTCACCGCTTGCATGACGCTCACGTAATCGGGGTTCTCCTCCAACTCGGCTCCATAGTAGGACCGTATGTCGTCGAGCAGCTCGATTTCCATTTGCACGCGCCCTGGTATGTCATACCCTCTGTCGTCAAGCAGCGACTGGCCAAATTGCTTCGAGTTCTCTGCTGCTTCGAACAGGTCATTGACGATGGCGCTGTCCCAGCGATCCGGCTCGAGCTTGGCCGAAAGCGCAGCCAAAATCTCGATGTCTTGCGCTATTGTCACCATGGTTGGACTCTGACCGTTGCCTTCTTCCCTGGCCCATTAGGCTGAAGCGCCGGACCCATACAGACGCTCGCATTCCTCGACATACAGCCGGTTTCGTTCGGCCGCAGCTTTGGCAAGCCGCTCGAAGGCGCCCGGCCGGTCGGCTAGCACGTCGGCCCCGCACTGTCGCAGGATGTCGGCCACGGTGGTGAACCAGGCTTGGACGTCGGCTTCGGTCGTGATGGCCTGGCCCGGCGGGAGCGCCAGCGAGACGGACCGGCCGCCCATGAAGAGCAGGTCTTCAAGGTAGTAGTCTGTTGACGGGTCGGACGCCTGCGTGATGCGGCACCAGGAGCCGAACTCGGTCGGCAACTCAAGGTGGACGCAAACGCGGTCAGAGGCGTAGTCCCACATTTCTTCAGGTTCAGGGCCGGATATTAGACCAAACTCGGATTCAAGGAATGCGAAAGTCTGCCTTACAATCTTTACTGAGCCGAGGTGGCCATCCGGAGGAGGTTTATACTCTTTACCGGCGGCTATCATCCGCGCTCCCGCTTCCATAATGCCCATGTAGTCGGGATTTTCTTTTAACTCACATCCGTAGTAAGATTGTAGATCGTCGAATATTTCCACTTCCTGCTGTACACGCCCGGACAGGCTGTACGATTTCCTTTGAAGCAACCGTTGGCCGAGGTCCTGCCAATTTCCTGCTGCCTTAAACAGGTCGTTGACAATCCCACTATGGTCCCGCCCTGGCTCAATTCTCAAAGAGAGTGCGGCAAGAGTTTCGATGTCCTGCTCTATTATTCCCATGCCTGAACTCTGACTGTTGCTAGATCGCCATTAGCAATCGCGTAGTTAACATGATAATAAGTATGTGTGCTGCGCCCTGGCCTGTGAGGCGACTCCTTGCGAAGGAATTTGCCGCCTGAGTCCTCGATCATTCGTATCGCCTCGTCCAGAGTTGGCACACGGCCGTTCAGTGTTTCATGCGTTCCTGCGCGTTTAAGCTCATTCAGGGCTTTCTGATAAGGTGGCGTGTTATCCCACCCCCAAGGTGTCATGACCGGAGCCGCCGCGCCGATCAACGGCGGGCCATGCGGCTGCCCGCGGGTTTCCTTGTCGAGCGCCAACACCTCGTCGTCCGACATCTGATCGACGTTCAGGGGCGCGCCGTCCCGCATGTAAACGAGGCCGCCCTGGGACCCCATGACGCGCCGCAACTCGGTCGCCTGCTCGTGCCGGGTCTTGGCCAGCCCGAGGCCGTGCAGCCACTGCCAGATCGGGCCGCGCTCCGGCTCAGTGGCCGCGGCGGGAGATGCGGTGGGCATTGCGGCCGTCCCGGCGGCGGGGCGTGCCGGAGGAGGCGTGGGCTGCGGCAGGCTCGCCGCAACGGCGGCCCGGGTGGCCGGGTCGTCCGCCCGCGCTTGCGCGTCGGCCAGGAAACGCTGCCAACTGTCCAGGCCCACGGCCTGCATCGCCGCCGCCACCCGCTCCGAGGCGTGCCGCAGGCCGTCATGGTCCTTCGCCGCCGCAAGGCCCTGGGCTGCGGCGCGGAGCGCCTGCACCGCCTTGTCGTCGGCGCCGCGGCCGAAGAAGCGGCTGGCGAACGCCGCCTGGCTCAGCCGCAGCCCGTCCGACCAGCGCGCCAGCAGGGTTTGCAGGCGCTTCGCGGCGCCGAACTCATGCAGCGCGGAGGCATGGCGGCGCAGGCTCCGCGGCAGCGCCGCGAGCGAGCCGCAGGACACCGCCGCCGCCCGCTCGTCGAGGCGCCCAGGCCCGAACAGGCCGCGGGCGGGTGAGGAGTTTCCTAAGTCAGGACTCGTGCCGTGGCCGAACCAGCCATGCTCCTGCCGCCCCTGGTTTTGCCAACTTCCGCCCTGTCCTGCCACGCACGCTGTCCTGTGATGTGGTCCGCATCATGGAACAAGACAGGAACAGCCCGCAAGCCGTCACGCCGGCAGCGGGTGCAGCTCCGGCAGCGCGTCCAGGTGGCAGGCGGCCTTCTGCCCGGGCGCCCTGGCGCGCAGCAGCGGCTCCTCCACCCGGCAGCGGTCGAACGCGTAGGGGCAGCGGGTGTGGAAGCGGCAGCCCGCGGGCGGGTCGATCGGGCTGGGCACGTCGCCGTGGAGGACGATGCGGCCGCGCCGGGCCAGCGGGTCCGGCACCGGCACGGCGGAGAGCAGCGCGCGGGTGTAGGGATGCGCCGGGCTGGCGAACAGGCTGCTGCGGTCGGCCAGCTCCACGACCTTGCCCAGGTACATCACCGCGACCCGGTGCGTCAGGTGCTCGACGATCGCCAGGTCGTGGCTGATGAACAGCAAGGCCAGGCCCAACTCATCCTGCAGGTCGCTCAGCAGGTTGATGATCTGCGCCTTCACCGACACGTCGAGCGCGCTCACCGCCTCGTCGCAGACGAGGAGGTCGGCACCCGGCGCCAGCGCGCGGGCGATGCCGATGCGCTGGCGCTGGCCGCCGCTGAACTCGTGCGGGAAACGGCGCAGGGCGTCGCGCGGCAGCCGCACCTTGTCCATCAGGGCGGCCACGCGGTCCTGCAGCTCGGAGCCGCGGGCCAGGCCGAAATTGGTGATCGGCTCGGCCAGCACGTCGCGCACGCGCATCCGCGGGTTCAGGCTGCTGAACGGGTCCTGGAACACCACCTGCACCCGGCGGCGCACGGGACACATCTTGCGGGGCGGCAGCTGGTCGATGCGCTCGCCGTCCAGGAACACCTCGCCGTCCGTGGGGTCGGTCAGGCGCAGGATGGCGCGGCCGACCGTCGATTTGCCGCAGCCGCTTTCCCCCACGACGGACAGGGTTTCGCCGGCGGACACGGTGAAGGACACGCCATCGACCGCGTGCACCGTGCCGGTCTGGCCGCCGAACAGGCCGCCGCGGATCGGGTAGTGCTTGGTGAGCGCGTTGACCTCCAGCAGCGGCGTCACGGCGCGGCGGGGCCGGATTGCGGGTCGGTGTCCTTGAGGATGCCGTACGGCAGCTGCACGCCGCTGACGCAGCGGCGCTCCGGGGCATAGCCGCCGTAGCGGTTGGCAAGGCAGGCGGTGGGGGTGCCGCAGCTGTTCAGGGCCAGCAGGAGCATGAGGGCCAGCCGCACCTATGCCGCCTCGGCGTAGTGGCACGCCGCGAAGTGGTCGGCCGCCTTTTCCTCCACCGCCGGCGCCACCGAGCGGCAATGCTCCATCGCCATCGGGCACCGCCCCGCAAAGGCGCAGCCTACGATGCGCTGGCGCAGGCTCGGGACCAGGCCGGGAATTTCCATGAGCTTGCTGCGCCCCTCCGCCCCAAGCGACGAGCCGATCTTGGGCACCGCGCCGAGCAGGCCCCGCGTGTAGGGGTGCAGCGGGCGGGCGAACAGCTCCCGCACCGGGGCTTCCTCGACCTTGCGGCCGGCGTACATCACCACCACGCGCTCCGCCATCTCCGCCACCACGCCGAGGTCGTGGGTGATCAGCATGATGGCGGAGCCGAGCCGGGCCTTGAGGTCCCGCATCAGGTCCAGAATTTGCGCCTGGATCGTCACGTCCAGCGCCGTGGTCGGCTCGTCGGCGATCAGCAGCTTCGGGTTGCAGGCCAGCGCCATCGCGATCATCACCCGCTGCCGCATCCCACCCGAGAGCTGGTGCGGGTATTCCCGCACCCGGCGGCTTGCCGCGGAGATGCCGACCAGCTCCAGCATCTCCACGGCGCGCTGCATGGCCTGCGCCTTGTCCATGCCCTGGTGCAGCCGCAGCGTCTCGCCGATCTGGCGGCCCACGGTCAGCACCGGGTTCAGGCTGGTCATCGGCTCCTGGAAGATCATGCTGATGTCGTTGCCGCGCAGCTTGCGCATGGCCCGCTCCGGCAGGTCGAGCAGGTTGCGGCCGTTGAAGACGATGCGCCCGGCGATCTTGCCCGGCGGCGTGGGGACCAGGCGGAGGATGGAGAGCGACGTGACGGATTTCCCGCACCCGCTCTCCCCCACGATCGCGACCGTCTCGCCTCGGTTGACGTGGAAGGACAGGCCTTCGACGGCACGGACGACGCCGTCCGGGGCGCCGAAATGGGTTTGCAGGTTCTGGACGGAGAGAAGCGGCGTCTCGCCCTCACCCCGGCCCTCTCCCGCAAGCGGGAGAGGGAGAGCAAGCACGCTCAAATCCGCTTGGCCAGGCGGGGGTCCAGCATGTCGCGCAGGCCATCGCCCAGCAGGTTGACCGACAACACCGTGAGCGACAGGAAGGCGGCGGGGAAGAACACGATGGTTGGCTTGACCTGCCACAGCGAGCGGCCCTCGGCCATGATGTTGCCCCAGGACGGGATGGTCGGCGGCGTGCCGGCGCCGATGAAGGAAAGAATGGCCTCCGTGATCATGGCCGACGCGCAGATGAAGGTGGCCTGCACCATGATGGGCGCCAGCGTGTTGGGCAGGATGTGGCGCAGGATCACCCGCGGCGCGCGCGTGCCGGACGCCACCGCTGCCTCCACGTAGGGCTGCTCGCGCAGGCCCAGCACCACGCCGCGCACCAGCCGCGTCACGCGCGGGATCTCGGCCACGGTGATGGCCAGGATGACGTTCCCCACGCTGCCCCGGGTCAGCGCCATCAGCGCGATGGCGAGCAGGATGGAGGGGATGGACATCAGCCCGTCCATCACCCGCATGATGACCGCGTCCAGCAGCCGCACATACCCGGCCGCCACGCCGATCAACAGGCCGATGCCGGAGGCGAGCGCGCCCACGGCGAACCCCACCGCCAGCGACACGCGCGCGCCGTACAGCACGCGGGAATACAAGTCCCGCCCCAGCATGTCGGTGCCGAACCAGTACGTGGCGGACGGCAGCCGCAGCCGGCGGGACGGCGCGATGGCGGTCGGGTCAGCCGTGCCGAGCAGCGGGGCGGCGATGGCCAAGAGCACGATGGCGGCCAGCAGCGCGCCGCCCGCCACGATCGCCGGGTTGCGGCGGATGAAGGTGCGCGCCCGGCCGCGCTGCCGGACCGGGGGCAGCACGTCCGGCAGGGCCGCGGCTTCGGGGAAGGCGAGGCTCAATAGCGTATCCTTGGGTCGAACACGCTGTAAAGCAGGTCCACGCCGAGGTTCACCAGCACGTACACGAAGGAGAAGATCAGCACGACGCCCTGGATGATCGGGTAGTCCCGCCGCAGGATCGAGTCCACCACCAGCCGGCCGATGCCGGGGATGGCGAACACGCTTTCCGTCACCACCGCGCCGCCGATCAGTCCGGCCACGCCCAGCCCGATCACGGTGATGATCGGCACGGCGGCGTTCTTCAGCGCGTGGACGAACAGGATCGGCCCCTGCCCCACCCCCTTGGCTCTTGCGGTGCGCACATAATCCTGGCTCAGCACCTCCAGCATGGCGGCGCGGGTGATGCGGGCGATCAGCGCCACGAACGCGCTGCCCAGGGTGAGCACGGGCAGGACCAGGCTGGACAGCCACGGCCCCACGCCCTTGGCGAACGGCGTGTAGCCCTGCACCGGCAGCCATTCCAGCTGCAGCGCGAAGGCGTAGGCCAGCAGGTAGCCCACCACGAACACCGGCACGGAGAAGCCGAACACCGCCAGCAGCATCACCGCGCGGTCGATCAGCGTGCCCTGCCGCCAGGCCGCCAGCACGCCCATCGGCACCGCCACCACCACGGCGAACGCCAGCGTCAGCACCATCAGCGACAGCGTCGGCTCGACGCGCTGCGCGATCAGGTGCGTGACCGGCAGGTTGGTGAAGATGGATGTGCCCAAGTTCCCGCGCAGGATGTCCCACGCCCAGGCGCCGAACCGGATCAGGAACGGCCGGTCCAGCCCGAGCGAGGCGCGGATGCGGTCGATGTCGGCCGGGGTGGCCTGGTCCCCGGCGATGACGGCCGCCGGGTCCCCGGGCGCGAGATACAGCAGGCTGAACACGAACAGCGCCACCACCACCATCACGGGGATCGTGGCCACGACCCGGCGGAGCGCATAGGCGAGCATCAGGCCTTCTGCACGCCCCAGAACACCGGGAACGGCGCTTGCACGACGCCGGACAGCTTCTTGCTCCAGGCCTGGTAGCCGAGGAAGAACCCGGTGGGCGCGTACACCACGTCCTCGAACGCCGCCCGGTCGGTCTTGGCCACCGCCGCCTTCTCGGCGTCCAGGTCGCCGGCGGCATACCACTCGGCGATGCCGGCCTGCACCGCGTCCGACTTGGGCCAGCCGAACCAGGCGCTGTCCCCCGTGGCTTGCAGCGCGGTGTAGGCGGCCGGGTTGATGCAGTCCGCGCCCGCGTACCAGGTGAAGAAGACGTTCCAGCCGCCCTGCGCCACCGGGTCCTTCTTGACCCGGCGCGCGCCCACCGTGCCCCAGTCGAGCGCCTGGTAGTCCACGTTCATGCCGATGCGCGCCAGCAGGTCGGCGGCCACGTCGCCTTCGGCCTTGGTGATCGCCACGTCGGTCGCCACCATCATGGCCACCTTCTCGCCGCCGTAGCCGGCCTCCTTGAGCAGCGCCTTGGCGGCCTCGACCTGGCGCGGCCCTTGCAGCACCTCGCCGCCGGCCGTGGTGTAGAGCGGCGTGCCGGGGGTGAAGAACGAGGGCGAGGCCTGCCACAGCGCCGGGTCATCGCCGACCACGGCGCGCATGAAGTCCTCCTGGTCCAGCGCCATCAGCACCGCGCGGCGGGCGCGCACGTCGTTGAACGGCGGGTGGAGGTGGTTGAACCGCATGATGCCGATGTTGCCGAGCTTGTCGGCGATGGCGGTGTTGAGGCCGCGGTCCTTCCTGAGCAGCGGCGCCAGGTCCGGGACCGGGTTCTCCCACCAGTCCACCTCCCCGTTCTGCAACGCCCCGGCGGCGGTGGCGGCGTCCGGGATGATGTGCCACTCGATGCGGTCAAAGGACATGCGCTTGCCGCCGCTCATCCAGTCGCCGGGTTCGGGGCGGACCGAGTAGCCCTCGTGCTTGGTGAACACGGCCCGGCTGCCCGGCACCCACTCGTCGCGGGCGAAGCGCATCGGCCCGGAGCCCACGAACTCGGTGATCAGCTTGAACGGGTCGGTGGCGGCGATGCGCTCCGGCATGACGACGGTGAGCGGCGGATTGGCCTTGCCGAGCGCATACAGCAGCTTCGGGAACGGCCGGGTCAGCCGGAAGCGGAACGTCCGGTCGTCCACCGCTTCCAGCGCGTCGAGCTGCTTGGCGATGACCTGGCCCATCGGGTCCCGCACCATCCAGCGGCGCAGGCTGGCCGTCACGTCCCTGGACAGCACCGGCTCGCCGTCATGGAATCTCTGCCCGGCGCGCAAGCGGAACGTCCAGGTCTTGCCATCATCCGAGAGATCGTGGCCCTCGACCATCTGCGGCTTCGGGGCAAGATTGCTGTCCACGCCGTACAGCGTGTCCCAAACCAGCAGGGCGGCGTTGCGGACCACGTATTGCGTGCCGGCCACGGCGTCGAGGTTGGACAGGTTGGCCTGCGGCACGAAGCGGAGCACCCTGCTGTCCTGCGCCAGGGAGAGCCGGGGCATTGCCAGCGCGCCCGCGGCCAGGCCGGCGGTGGCGGACAGGAAACGACGGCGCTTCATGCAGGCATCTTCGATTCCCGTGCGCGGCGCATGGCAGCCATGCCCAAGCCTAGCGGGAGTTTGCCGCAGTGCAAACCGGCGCCTCAGCCGGCGCGGCGCACCTTCGGCCGGGCGCCCGCTTGCGGGCCTGCGTATGGCTTGGGGCGGAACGGGCGCGCGGGCATCGGGCCGTCCCCGGCGGGGGTGATGCGCGGCTCGCCCGGCGCGGCATCGGCCGTGGCCGCGGCAAAGGCGGCGCTCGCGGCACGGGCGATCTCGAAGCGCGTGTCGGTGTCGAACACCCGGATGGCCCCGATCTCGCGCTTGGTGATGCCGCCCGTGCGGCACAGCATCGGCACCAGCCATTTCGGGTCGGCGCCATCCTTGCGGCCCACCGCGACGCGGAACTGCACGAAGTCACTCCCGCCTGCCGAATGGGGCGCGGCAGGCTCACGCGGCGGCCGGGGCGCCTGCACCGGCTCGGGCGAGATCGCCTCCGCCCGGGGCAGCTGCCGGCCGTGCAGGCGCAGCAGGGCCGCGGCCACCGTCACTGCGTCGTGCCCGGCCAGCAGCGCTTCCGCCTCCGCGCGCTCCGCCTCGTTCGGCTCGGCGAACATCGGGTCGTCCAGCAGGCGCTCGCGGTCCTTGGCGGCGATCTCCTCCGGGCCGGGTGCGGCGGACCAGCTGACGCGCACGCGGGCCGCGTTCGTCACCTGCTCGGCCCGGCGGCGCTTGGAATGGGGCACGATCAGCACGGAGGTGCCCTTGCGCCCCGCCCGGCCCGTCCGGCCGCTGCGGTGCAGCAGCGCCTCCGGGTTGGTCGGCAGGTCGGCATGCACCACCAGATCCAGCTCCGGCAGGTCCAGCCCGCGCGCCGCCACGTCCGTGCAAACGCCGACGCGGGCGCGGCCGGAGCGCAGCGA
Organism: uncultured Acetobacteraceae bacterium; assembly: GCA_964245495.1. Lineage (GTDB taxonomy): Bacteria > Pseudomonadota > Alphaproteobacteria > Acetobacterales > Acetobacteraceae > LMUY01. The sequence goes on along the minus strand of CAXTNC010000019.1, from coordinate 7,776 downwards.
GTCCAGCGCCGCCGTGCGGTCGTGCTGGCTCAGCTCGCCGGACAGCATCACCGCCGCGAAGCCGCGCTCCACCAGCGAGAGGTGCAGCCGCTTGGTGCCCTCGCGCGTGGCGCAGAACACCAGCGCGCCGGGCGCGTCGTACCAGCGCAGCACGTTGACCAGGGCGGCCTGGCTTTCATGCGGTGGCACCGCGATGGCGCGGTACTCGATGTCGGCGTGCGCCTGGGCGCGGTCGATGGTGTCGATGCGCAGTGCGTCGCGCTGGTAGCGCCGGGCCAGGGCGGCGATGTCGTGCGGGATGGTGGCGGAGAACATCAAGGTGCGGCGCTCGGCGGGCGCGGCGCCCATGATGAACTCCAGCTCCTCCTGGAAGCCGAGGTCCAGCATCTCGTCCGCCTCGTCCAGCACCAGCACGCGCAGCGTCGACAGGTCGAGGTTGCCCCGGCGCAGGTGGTCGCCCAGCCGGCCCGGCGTGCCGACCGCGATGTGGCACCCGGCGGCCAGCGCCCGCGCTTCCCGCCTGATGTCCATGCCGCCGACGCAGGAGGCGATGCGCGCCCCGGCATACAGCCAGGCCAGCTCCGCCTGCACCTGCAACGCCAGCTCCCGCGTGGGCGCGATGGCGAGCGCGATCGGCGCGCCGGGGGCAGGCAGCTCGCCGCCGGGCATGAGGGTGGCGGCGGCGGCAAGGCCGAACGCCACCGTCTTGCCCGAGCCGGTGCGGGCGGACACCAGCAGGTCCCGCCCCTCGGCCTCGGGTTGCAGGACGGCGGATTGGACGGCGGTGGGTTCCAGGTACTCGCGCGCGGCGAGCGCCGCGTCGAGCACTGGGTGGACCGGGGGGAATGACATGGGCGGGATTTAGGGCTTGCAAGCACGCTGCGCCAGTGCGGGCGGGATTTGGCACCCAAACCGATGACGGCCTGGATGCACTGAAGGCAAGGCTCCGGTTGCAAAGGAAGACGGCTGGAAAACCGACTATGGATCAGTCATCAGCCATATCATCGTTATGAGGTCCGAGGAATCGATCACCATTGAAGTGAATCAAATGGTCAGGATCGTCCGCAATCCACACTTCCGTTTCCCAAGAGATATCGGCGCAATACTTCCTGAAATCCTTCTTGGTGGCGAACGCCGTCACGTACACGCGCCCAGCCTTGCAGCCCCGCATGGCTTGCCGAAGCTGCTGATGCCGCACGTTGGTCAGCGGATTTGACGAATGCACGGCTTCAACAAGGAAGAGCCAGTTCCTCACTGGCGAGTGTGCGATGATGTCCACCATCTTCTGCCCTTTGCGGAGAGGCGGCAAGCCTAGTTCCTGCATCGCTTCTTCGTTCTTGAACACGCGCAGCTCGGCTTCCTCGCCTCGCTTGCGTGCTGCATCCGCGATGTAGAGGACGCGAGCGTCCTGGGCGAAGCGGCCCAGGAAGTCGCGAACGACTGCCTGCTGCAAGGTGTTGTGGTCGCCAGGCGTCAGCTCAAGGGCTTGCCCGCCAGGAAGCCTCACTGGAACCACGATCCTTCGGCGCCGTTCGGCTGCTGCCTTTGCAAGATTGGGAACAGCTTCGCGGAAAGTGGACAGGGCTTGCGGCCACGCCTCGCTTCCATAGGCGCGCAGGAGAGCCAAGCCTTCCAAGGTGATGGCGTAGCCGCGCGTGCTGTCATTGATGGCGGCGTTCTCTTTGCGCGCGCCGGCGGTGACAAGCTGATGCTCCTCCAAGTGGACCAGCGCCTTCCGCTTCACGTCGTCATAGGAGCTGTCAGCCAGCTTCGTGCCATAATGGGCATTCCAAAAATGCAAGATTTGCCGCTGACTCGGCGTGGGAGAGGTTTTGTCCTCCAAGTAGCTGCGCGAGGCCGTCCATGGGTCTTGCGGTTCAAGCCCAGCGACGGCCAGCAAGGCCATCGCCACCCGTTCGCGCCGGCTCGGCGTGAGGTCGCGCAGGTTCATCCCGGCGTCCCCGAGAAGCGTGAAAGCCTGGCGCACCTTCTCTTGAGCCGGCATTTCCTCGTGAGCTGACTGACGGTCCGCCGGGCGACGAGGAGTTTTCAACGCGGGGGACTCCATTGCGCGCCAGGCTTGACGGGCCAGTGCAAGAGACATGAGCGGCGACACCGCGTTGCCAATCTGCTCGGCCTGCTCATAGGCGTTGCCCTCGAATGCAAACCAGTCCGGAAATGCTTGCAGGCGTGCGCCCTCGCGCATGGTGAGCATCCTGCGGCGGCCATCGGAAAGCTTGATGCGCTGCATGTCCGCAGTCGCCGCACCGAAGTTGCGGCACGTCAACGTGCGTGCAGGGCGGTCAAGGTGCAGGTCGCGCGGGTTGATGCAGTGGCTTTTCTTCTCATAATCCGCGATGTAGCGGTCCATGCTTTCGGTCAGGAACTTGGCATCGTTCGGCACTGCGGCCGCAAGCGGTCCCAAGGCCACTCCTGCGGATACTGGCTGCTCCACCGCCGGCTCCGGCCACTGCCACCCGACCAGAGATGCCACGATCACGACGCGCTCGCGATTTTGCGGAGTTCCGAAGTCGCGGGCGTTCAGCAATCGCGCGTCCACCTGGTAGCCAAACCGCTCCAACTCCCGGCAGGCGGCTATCAGGTAGTCCTTGTTCCTGAACAGCAAGCCCCGAACATTCTCGATGATGGCGACCTTGGGCCTGATCCTGGCCACCGCGTCCAGGAACACGGGAAACCCGTCCCGGGCGTCCCGGCGGCCGCGCTGGTAGCCAATCTGCGAAAATGGCTGGCAGGGCGGGCCTCCGATGATGAGGTCCGCTTTCCGATCCGGCTCTCCTACGTCAAGCTTCACCTGATCGCAGCCGCCATGCAGGTTCGCCGCATAGGTGCGCGCTGCGGCAGGCTTCATCTCGTAGCCATGCGTGTTGAAGCCTGCTGCCTCAAAGCCGAGGCCAAGCCCGCCGCAACCCGCAAAAAGGTCCAGGGCACATGGCGCAGAAAGCGATGGGGCCGGTTTGGGCAAGCTCGCGCTGAGCCAGTCCAGCCAGGCTGAGTGCTCAGCGAACGCGAGCCGTCCCGTGGGCGCCAGCATGTCCACCTGATAGCCTTGCTCTGCGGCGCGCTTGCGATTCGACATGCAGTCTGGCTTAGCACAAAGGTGTCGCTGAGGTGTGTTGCCGTGTCTTTCGCGCTGTCCCGTTCGCAAGTGATGTCCCGCATCAGATCAAAGGACACCAGCCCCGAGCTGGCTGTCCGGCGCACCCTGCACGCCGCAGGCGTAAGGTTCCGCCTGCATGACCGCAAGCTGCCCGGCACGCCCGATCTTGTGCTGCGGTCCCGGGCCGTGATCTTCGAGGTTCGGGGATGCTTCTGGCATCAGCATCCCAACTGCCTGCGAGCGCCCGTGCCCAAAAGCCGCCAGCATTATTGGCTGCCGAAGCTGGCCCGCAACGTCGAGCGGGATCATGAGAACCAGAAGCTTCTGGAAGCTGCGGGGTGGCGCGTCATCGTCGTTTGGGAGTGCCAAATTCCCGACCGGCTTTCTGAATTGGTTGACGAAGTGCGAGCTGCACCATCAGCAAAGCCGAGCAAACTTTGAGGTTTGCTGCAATGGCCCGCTTGAGTGGAAGTCGCGCGATCAACCATCATCTGCGCCGGATTTTTCCAGGCGCCGTCGTGCTGAACGGCGGCGTCCTTTGCAAGCCTTCGCCAAAGCATTTCATGGAAGGCGTGGTGGTCGAGCAGAGCCGGGGGAAAGGACGCTTTTACGTCTGGTCCATGATGTCGCCATTATGGGTGCCGGTTAGGCCACCAATCCTCGATTGCAGTGAACGGCTTGACCGTGGCTACGTGTTCGAGGGACCGGAACAGTCCGTCGCAGAACACGCAGCTGCGCTCATCATGGAGCAAAGCGTCTTTGTGCAGCGATTGCGGGCTCCGGAGGTAAGTTTGCAAACTTTCCTTTCCGACTACGCGGGCATAGAACCGAATGGAACATCAGAGTCTGTCAAGGAAGATCATCGCGGGATCGCACTCGCGCTGCTTGGCCAAACAGAAGCCGCATGCGCTATTTTCACTGCTGTGGTAAAGCAATACGTTCGTGGCTTTAACCATTCCTACACACAGCGGATGGTCGCAATCCAGCAATCGCTCGTTGCCGGAGACGGCAAGCACGTTGCGCTCATCACCGACATGGAAACCGAAGCCGCTCAGCAGATCGGGCTGACCCGGCCAACCGCTGCCCAGCCACCAGCCTCACTGGCCTAGCAGCCGGACCGTCCCCCGCCGCCGGCGCAGCATCCGCACCATCCGCCGCCACCCCGCACTCTGCTGCTGCCACCAGGTGCCCGTCGCCAACGCCTCCTCGCCCGAAGAGTCCCCGGTGCGGACGTACTCGCGGCCGAAATCCGCCGTGCCGAACAGCATGTCCCACACCGGCAGGATCGCGCCGTAGTTGCAGCTCTGCTGCCCCGCCGCCAGCACGCCGTGGTGTGCCCGGTGGAAGCGCGGCGAGATCAGCACCCGGTCTCCCACCCGCCCGAACGCCACCCGGGCGTTGGCGTGGCTCAGGCTCTCCAGGAAGCGCAGCACCAAGATCAGCATCGGGAACTGCATCGGCGGGATGCCGATCAGCAGCGCGATGGCGGCGGACCACAGGAAGGAGATCACCTCGTCCACCAGGTGGTTGCGGTCGTCGGACCAGAACGTCATCTGCCGCTGCGCGTGGTGCAGCGAGTGCAGCGCCCACCACCAGCCGAAGCTGTGGCTCAGCCGGTGCCGCCAGTACTCGCCGCAATCCAGGATCAGCACGTACAGCGCGAAGGCCAGCACCTGGCGGCCCATCAGCCCCGGCAGCAGCGTTTCCAGCGTGGGCGGCACCAGGCCGTGGTCGGTCATGGCGCCATAGAGCCAGGTCTGCACCTGGTAGAACAGCACGAAGGTCACCAGCGGCAGCACGCCGATGCGGTTGACCAGCGTGTAGAACACATCGACCGTGACCGCCTTGGCGTCCGGCCAATGCTCCACCGGCCGCCACCGCTCCAGCGGCAGGCACACCGCGAGCGTGACGAGCACCTGCGCCACGCCATACACCGCGAACAGCGCCCAGCCGTAGCCGACATCCTCCCACTGCATCAGGTCCAGCTGATACAGCATCGGGATGACGGCGTGCTCCTGCAACCAGCCGGCCGCGGCGTCGAACGGGTCCATCAGCGGGCGCTCAGCTTGGCGGGCGCCGGCGGATGGGTGTTGAGCCAGATGCCGTGCGGGGAACGCCCAGTCTCGACCGTGGTGAACTGGCCGGTGGCCGGGTCAAGCAGGGCGACGGTGTGCGCCCAGCGCCGGGTCACCCAGATCTTGCCGTCCGGCGCGAAGTCCATGTCGTCGGGGCCGCCGGGCATGGCGATGCGGCTGCGGACGGCCAGCGTCTTGGGATCCAGCACGGAGATGCTGCCATCCACCCGGTTGCAAACGTAAAGTGTGCGGCCGTCCGGCGAGACGAACAGGTTGTGCGCCCCGCGCCCCGTTTGCACCTGGCGCTGCACAGCGCCCGTCGCCGGGTCCACCACCGCCACGTAGTCGGCGCCCATGATGCCGACCAGCAGCTTGCCGTCCAGCCATAGCACCCCGGCGGGCGTCTTGCCGACCGGCGCCTTCCACCGCACGTCGCCGGTCCGCACGTCGATCGCCACCAGCGAGTCGGTGCCCTGCAGGCTCACGTAGGCGGTGGCGCTGTCGGGCGAGTAGTTGATGTGGCTCGGCATGGACGCGGCCGGGATGCGGTGCGCGAGCGCCAGCGTGGCGGCGTCGTAAATGTCGACTTGGTTGCGCGCCAGGGCGGCGACCGTCAGCCACTTGCCGTCCGGGCTGTACTGCAGCTGGTACGGGTCGCTCATCGTGGCCCGGCGCTGGACCTCGCCCGTCCTGGGGTCGAGAAAGAACACCGCGTTGCCGGACGTGTCGCCGACCAGCAGGGACGCCCCGTCCGGCGTGAGCGCCATGTGATGCGGCTCGCGCAGCACCGGGATGCGCGACACTTCCGCTTTGGTGTCCAGGTCGATCAGGCTGACGGAAGCCTCATTGGAGTTGATGACGAAGGCCAAGGGCCGCGCGGAGGCGAGGCTTGGCAGGACGAGCAGGGCGAGAAGGAGCTTCTTCATGGTATGTCCGCGGCTTCCGGGCGGTTCCTACCACGGATCGCGTGCTTGGGCGCAAGGATTCCACCATGGCGGCCCTGGCGGAAGCGGCCTCGACAGACTAGGGCGTTTGCGCTGTGCTGCCGCGGTTCGGCGAGCGGGGAGGCCATGCAGCCAGACGATCGCCTTCATGTCCTGGCCAGCGGGCTGCGCTTCCCAGAAGGGCCTGTTGCTTGCCCGGATGGGTCCGTGATCCTGGTCGAGATCGAACGCGGCACGGTGACGCGGGTGGCGGCGGACGGCGCGGCCAGCGTGCTCGCCACGCCCGGCGGCGGGCCGAACGGGTTGGCGGCGGGACCGGACGGGGCGCTGTACTGCTGCAACAACGGCGGCTTCCTGTGGACGGAGACGGACGGCCACTTGCGCCCGGTCGGCACCCCCCCGGACTACGCGGGCGGCCGGATCGAGCGGATCGACCCCGTGACCGGCGCCGTCACGACGCTGTACGCCCGTTGCGGCGGGCACCGGCTTTGCGGCCCGAACGACATCGTGTTCGACGCGGCGGGCGGCTTCTACTTCACTGACCTGGGCAAGGCCCGGCCGCGCGACCGCGACTGGGGCGGCGTGTACTACGCCCTGCCGGACGGCTCCCACATCGCGGAGGTGGCGCATCCGGTGCTGACCCCCAACGGCATCGGCCTTTCGCCGGACGGGCGCGTGCTGTACGTTGCGGAGACGGAAACAAGCCGGCTCTGGGCGTTCGATGTCGAGGCGCCGGGCCGGGTGCGCAAGCAGGGCTGGCCCTCGCCGCACGGCGGCCGGCTGGTGTGCGGCTTGCCTGGCTTCCAGCGTTTCGACAGCCTGGCGGTGCTGGCGGGCGGGGACGTGTGCGTGGCCACGCTGATGACCGGGTGCATCACCCAGATCGCCCCGGACGGCCGGGTGGTGCGGACGGCGGCGATGCCGGAGCGGTATCCCACCAACCTCTGCTTCGGCGGGGCGGATGGATGCACCGCGTTCATCACGCTGTCCGGGCGCGGCCAATTGGCCGCCATGCGCTGGCCGGAACCGGGACTAATGCTGAACTTCGGCCTGGAGAGCTGAACCCCGGGAGGCTGACCAGCCGGCCCGCAAGCGTGCGAGCACTGCGGCGAACCGGCCGTTTTCGCGCCGCCGGGTCAGCCCGCGGCCCAGGGCGGCCACGAGGCCGTGGAGCCAGGCGAAGGCGCGCAGCCGCAGCAGAGCCGGGCGGCAGGCCGAATAGATCCACCAAGCCGACGACCCGGCGAACAGCTTGGCCCCGGCATACGCCGCCAACGCCCGCCACTCGCTCCCGTGCAGCAGCATCCAGGCTGACACAAGCGTGCCGCCACGGCTGCACGCTTCGGGGATGAGGAACAGCGTCAACGCCGCGGCAGGCGGCAGGCCGGCCACGCGGGCGCGCCAGCGGCCGAGCGGGGTGCGATCGTGCAAGGCGGCCACAACCCGCTGAAGCGCTGGGCGCAGGCCATCCTGGTACAGCAGCACGGTCAATGCCGGCGGCAGGAGGAGAAGGTCAACCGCACGCCGGCCACGCATGGGATGCATCATGCGCCCTTGCCGGGGCAAGGGCCATAGGTGAACGGGACCTATTGCTTTTCGTCAAATAGCATGGTAGCTTTGCACCATGAGATTGACGGAT